>NZ_JBHUAL010000089.1:0-34697 GCF_042789775.1 Kitasatospora sp. NPDC056800
GTCCGGCGCGCCCTCGGGCCGGACCGCGGAGCGGTGACGGGGTGCGTCAGGCCTTCTCGGTGACCCCGGCGGAGTCGAAGGTCGCTACATCGTGCATCGCCCGGGCCGCGCTCTGCACCAGCGGCAGGGCCAGCAGGGCACCGGTGCCCTCGCCCAGCCGCAGGTCCAGGTCGATCAGCGGGCGCAGGCCGAGCTTCGCCAGCGCGGCCTGGTGGCCGGGCTCGGCGGAGCGGTGGCCGGCGATGCAGGCGGCCAGCACCTCGGGGGCGATGGCCTTGGCGGCCAGCGCGGCGGAACCGGCGATGACGCCGTCCAGGATCACCGGGGTGCGCAGCGAGGCGGCGCCCAGCAGGAAGCCGGCCAGGGCGGCGTGCTCCAGGCCGCCGACGGCGGCGAGGACGCCGATCGGGTCGCTCGGGTCGGGCTGGTGCAGGGCCAGCGCGGCGCGGATGACCTCGACCTTGCGGGCGTGGGTCTCGTCGTCGATGCCGGTGCCGCGGCCGGTGACCTCGGCCGGGTCGAGGCCGGTGAACACCGAGATCAGGGCGGCCGAGGCGGTGGTGTTGGCGATCCCCATGTCGCCGGTGACCAGTGCCTTGTTGCCCGCCGCGACCAGGTCGCGGGCGGTCTCGATGCCGACCTCGATGGCCTTGAGGGCCTCCTCGCGGGTCATCGCCGGGCCCTGGGTCATGTCGGCGGTGCCGGGGCGGACCTTGCGCGGCAGCAGGCCGGTGGCGCGGCCCTGCTGGACGGCGTCCGGCAGTTCGGCGGCGACGCCGACGTCGACGACGCAGACCTCGGTGCCGATCTGCTTGGCGAAGGAGTTGATCACCGCTCCGCCGGCCAGGAAGTTGCCGACCATCTGGGCGGTCACCTCCTGCGGCCAGGGGCTGACGCCCTGGGCGTGCACGCCGTGGTCGCCGGCGAAGATCGCCACGCAGGCGGGCTCCGGGAGCGGCGGCGGGCACTTGCGGGACAGGCCGCACAGCTGGGCGGAGATGATCTCCAGCATGCCGAGCGAGCCGGCCGGCTTGGTCATCCGCTTCTGCCGGTCCCAGGCCTCGCCGAGCGCCTTGGCGTCCAGCGGGCGGATGCCGCGCAGGGTGTCGGCGAGCAGGCTCTGCGGCTCCTCGCCGGGCAGCGCGCGGTTGCCGTACTGCTCCTCGTGGACGACCCAGGACAGCGGGCGCTTCTTGGCCCAGCCCTGCTGCTCCAGCTCGGGCTCGTCCGGGAACTCGTCGACGAAGCCGACGCACAGGTAGGCGACGACCTCCAGGTGCTCGGGCAGGCCGAGCTCGCGGACCAGCTCCTCGTCGTCGAAGAAGCTCACCCAGCCGACGCCCAGGCCCTCGGCGCGGGCGGCCAGCCAGAGGTTCTCGACGGCCAGGGCGGCCGAGTACGGGGCCATCTGCGGCTGGGTGTGCCGGCCCAGGGTGTGCCGGCCGCCGCGGGTGCGGTCGGCGGTCACCACGATGTTGACCGGGGTGTCGAGGATGGCCTCGATCTTGATTTCCTTGAACTGCTTGGCCCGGCCCTTGGGCAGCGAGTCCGCGAACGCCTCGCGCTGGCGCTCGGCCAGGGCGTGCATCCGCCTGCGGGTCTTCGCCGAGCGGATCACCACGAAGTCCCAGGGCTGCGAGTAGCCGACGCTGGGCGCGGTGTGGGCGGCCTCCAGGACGCGGATCAGCACCTCGTGCGGGATCGGGTCCGGGCGGAAGCCGTTGCGCACGTCGCGGCGCTCGCGGATCACCTGGTGGACGGCCTCGCGGCCGGCCTCGTCGTAGCCGGGGGCGGCCGGGCCGCGCGGCTCGGCGGGCTCCTCGGGCTGCGGCTCCGGCTGCTCCTGCGGCTCCTCGGCCACGGGCTGCTCCTCGGTGGCCTCGGCGGCTTCGGCGGGCTCCGTGGCCTCGCCGGCTTCGGCGACCTCGGCGACCTCGCCGGACTCGACGGTCCCGGCGGCGGGCTGCTCGGCCTGGGGCTGCTCGGCGGCTTCGGCGGGGGCCTCGGCGGCCTGCTCCTGGACGGGCTCCGCCTCGGCGGCGGGCTCCTCGACGGCGACGGGCTGCTCAGCGGCGGCCTCGGGCTCGGCCGGGGCCTGCGCCTGCTCGGCGGCCGGCTCCGCAGGGGCCTCGGACTCCGGAGCGGCGGCGAGGGGCTGCTCGGCGACGGCCTCGGCGGGCGCGGCAACCTCGGCGGCCTCGGCGGCGGGCTCCTCCACGGCTTCGACGGGCTGCGCCGCCTCCGCCTCGGGGGCGGCCTCGACCGGAGCCTCGGCGGCCGGCTCGACAGCTGCGGCGGCGTCGGCCTCCGCCGGCGCCTCCACGGGCTGCTCCGCGACCGGCTCGGCAACGGCCTCGGCCGGGACCTCGGCCTGCTGCTGCGGCTGCTCGCCCTCGGCCGCGGGCTCGGTGACGGCCTGGCCGGAGGGCATCTCACCGGTGCCCGCGGCGGTCTCCGCCACCGGCTCGGCGACGGCCTCCGACACGGCCTCGGCCGGAACCTCGGCCTGCTGCGCGGGCTCGGCGACCTCGGCGGCTTCGGCAACCGGGGCGGACTCGGCGCCCACCACGGCCTCGGCGACGTGAGCAGCCTCGACGGCCTCGACGGCCTGCGGCGCGTCGGCGGCCGCTATGGGCGCGGGCTGCTGCGGGGCCGTCTCCTCGACGACCGGAGCCTGCCCGGCCGCCCCGACCTTGGGCAGGCCGTGCGGGGTGGGCGCGGCGAGGAAGGCGGAGATCCGGCGCGGCTGACCGGCCGGGGCCGCGGCCTCGGGCTGCTCGGCCAGCATGGCGGCGCCGTCGGCGGCAGCGCCCTCGGCGGCGACGGCCTCAGGAGCGGCGGGAGCGACGGCGCCCTCGGCGGCCACGGGCTCGGCGACGGGTGCGTCGGCCGCCTCGGCCACCGGCTGGGCGGCCTCGGCCGGAGCCGGCTCGGCCACGGGGGCCTGCGGCGCGGCCGCGACGGCGGTCTCCACGGCCTCGCCGGCTTGAGGGGCCTGAGGGGCCTGGGGAGCCGTCACGTCCTGCACGGGCTGCGCCGAGACGGCCTGGGCGGCCTCCGGCGTCTCGACGACCTCGATCACCTCGATCGCCCCGACCGTCTCGACGGCCAGCACGGTCTCGACCGGCGGCACGCCCAGCGGCACCTGCTGGGCCCCGTGGGCCTGCGGAGCCTGCTGGGCCTGCGGGAAGTCCTGCGCCTGCGGCAGCTGCTGCCCCTCCACGACCGGGGCCGCCGGAGCGACCGGGACGGCCTGCGGCGCGACGGCCGGAGCCGCGGCCTCGGCCATCGGCGGGCGGCCGACCACCGGGATGCCGTGCGCCGGCGTGCCGCCCTGCGAGGGGCCGCGGTCGGCCAGCGAGCGGACCGGCACCTGGCCGGTCATCAGCGACGGGTCCGGGATCGGCGGACCGGCGTGCAGCGGCCGGCGCGGCTGCTGAGCCTGCGTCATCGGCTGCTGCGCCTGCTGGACGGGGTGCTGCTGGACGCCGTGCTCGGCGCCGAGCACCGGCGGGTCCACCGGCGGCCAGGACGGCTCGACCGGCGTGCCGTCGTGCTGCGGCGCGAGCGGCACCTGCTCGGCCGGGACGGCCGCGAGCGGCTCGCCCCAGGAGCCCTGCGGACCGGGCATCAGCAGCACGTCGTCCTCGTCGTCCAGGCCGTCCGGCGTGTCGGGCTGGTCGAGGAAGTGGAAGGCCGGGCGCGGGGCGCCCTGGTCGACGCCCCAGCCCTCGCCGGGCTGGCCGGGCTGCGGCACGCCGGGAACGCCGTAGCCGTACTGGCCCTGCGGCGGGATGCCGCCCGCGCCCGGGGGCACCGCGCCGGGGACACCGCCGATCGGGGCCGCCGGGTTGGGGATCGCCCCGCCGTCCGTCGCGACGCCCTGGAGGGGTGCAACGCCCGCGACGCCCTCCGGTCCGCCGAGCGGGTCCGGCCCGCCGTGCAGGTGCTCCGGCATTCCCTCGCCCGGAACGTGGCCGCCATCGGTCATTGTCAAAGCTCCTTCCAGGCCGCTGCCGCGCCCTCGGCGACACGATCACCGATCGCAGCGCCCATCCGCACGGGCCGAACCAGCACCGGCCCGCCCCTAACCACACGCGGCCGCCGCGCCGTGGCGCTGCGGCCCAAGTCCATCCGGCGCGCTGCGGCACCCCGGTCCGGCGCACCGCCCGTAGGGGGCGGCGCATCGTCTGAAACAACGACAACCCGGAGCAACCGGCACGACCGCACCGGACCCTACGGCATTCTCCAGGTCCGGCACGAGGCCCGTCGAATTGCCCACACTTCGAGCGGAACCGGATTGCACCGCGTCAAAAAGGTGACAAACCGACTGAATCGGGTGGGTCGCCTACCCTTGCAGTCGCCCAGGACGTCACACTACCGGCACCGCGCGGTCACCTCTCGAATCGGTGTCCGGATGCGACCTGGATCACCGTCGGCGCCACCGGACGATCCCGGCGCGGGCCCCGGACGGGCCCACGGCCTTCACACGATCTGCTCACCCCAGAGGACCAGCGCGCCGGTTCCGCCCGCTCCCAGCGCCAGCCCCTTGCCCTCCCCCACCGGCCGCAACGGGCTCGCCTGGAGCAGCGCGCCGTCCGCCCGGTAGCCGGCCCCGGCGATCGCCCGGTGGACCTCCTCCGCCTCGGTGAGGGTCCGGGGCAGCGCGACGAACCGTTCGGGCCGGCGGGCCAGCACCGCGCGCACCACGTCGAGGCCGCCGGACTCCACCACCGCCGCGTCCGGTTCCGGCAGGCCGCCCAGCACCTCGGGGCCGCTCCCGTACACCGCCTCCACCTCGACGCCGTAGCGGCGGGCGTTGACGGTCAGCCGGGCGCAGGCCGAGCGGGAGCCCTCGACCGCGACGACGGCGGCGCCGAACCGGGCCGCCTCCACCGCGAGGGCGCCGCTGCCGGCGCCGACCGACCAGACCAGGTCCCCGGGGCGGGCGCCGAGCCGGGCCAGCACCAGGGCGCGCACGTGGGCGGGGAGCGCCTCCGGTGCGCCCGGCTCGCCTTCCGTGCGCCCGGCGCCCGCGTAGGCGTCACCGGGGAGCGCCCAGCCGCGTTCCACGCCGGGGTAGCCGACCGGGCGCCCGGCGAGCCAGCCGGCCGCCTCGTCCACCGCCCCCGTCCGGGCGCCGCCGCCGATCACCAGCACCACGTTGGGGTCGCGCCACACGTGGTCGGCGATCCGGTCGGAGGTGAGGACGGTGACGTCCTCGTCGGGGGTGCCGAGGGCCTCGCAGACCACGAAGGTCCGGTGCACCCCGCGCAGCATCAGGGCGAGTTCGGCGGGCCCGGCGCCCGGCGCGGTGAGCACCGCGACCTTGGGGTGGGCCCGGCAGATGTTGGCCGCGCGGCGCAGCCGTCCGCCGTGCGCGCTGACCACCTGGGCGTCCTCCCAGGGCATGCCGGCCCGGGCGAAGGCGGCGGCCACCGAGGAGACGGCGGGCAGCACCTCCAGTTCGAGGCCGTACTCGGGGCGGCGCAGGGTGCGCACCACCCCGAAGAACCCCGGGTCGCCCTCGGCGACCACGACGGCGGCGCCGCGGTGCTCGGCGATCCTGCGGGCGGCCTGCCGGACGTTGCCGAGGGCGATCCGTTCGGCGGCCTCCGGCACCGGGAGGGCGTTCAGTTGGTAGGGGGCGCCGGCGACCAGCGTCGCCGCGGCCAGGGCCGCGCCGGCGGCCTCGGTCAGCGGTGTGCCGTCCCACCCGATGACCGTGATCCGGTCAGCCATCTGCGGCCGTTCTCCCTCGACTCGGTGCGCCACTCGATCCGCCGTCGTGCGGCACCGGTCCAGAGGCTACCGGGTGCGGTCGGCCGGAGCCCGACATCTCGCACACATGTCCGCGCCGGGTGAACAGGCGGCGTGTCTCAGTCGCGCAGCACGTAGCGGTGGTCGCCGTGCCAGCCCTCGCGGTGCAGCTCGGGGGACTCCAGGTCCTCCGGGAGCAGGCTCCACAGGATGAGGTCGCTGCGGCTGTCCTGAAGCACCTCGCCGGACTCCCCGCGGACTATCCAGGCGCTGCGCAGCACGCCCTCGCTGATGCCGCCGATCTTCTGGGCGACCTGCTGGGCGGCGGTGTTCCCGGCGGCGGTGCGCAGTTCCAGGCGCAGGAAGCCGCGGTCCTCGAACAGCCACTGGGCGACGCCGAGGACGGCCTCCGGGGCGTAGCCCTCGCCGCGCGCCCAGACGGCGGTGACGTAGGAGATCTCGGTGCTGCGCAGCCGCCAGTCGGTGTTGCGCAGCTCGACCAGGCCGACCAGGCGCTGGGTGAGGTGCTCGGTGACGGCGAAGACGATGCCGCGGCCGGCGGCCCGGTGGGCGGGGGCGAGGGTGCGGGCGAGCTCGGCCGCGTACTCCTCGGTGAAGGGGTGCGGCAGGTCCGTCCAGGCGAGCACGAGGTCGTCGGCCATCATCGTGGCCAGGCCGGGGGCGTCGTCCTCCGCAAGGGGTCGCAGCAGCAGCCGTTCGGTGCTGATGGCGGTCTCGGGGAAGCTCGCTGCCATGCCGTCTCTCCTCGCCGGGTCGTGAACACAACACCGTACGCCTCCGGCGTGCCCCGGGTGCCACGCGGTGCGCTGCCCGCACGACGGTACGTCAGAACGCGGTCGGTCGGAGTGTCCCTGCTGCATACTGCCCGACCGGGCCCCCGTCGCGGTGCGGTGGGGGCCCGGTCGGGCGTTACGAGGTATGACCGTACGACGATCAGAAGGCCGGGATGACCGAGCCCTGGAAGGTGTCGTCGATGTACTTCTTGACCTCGTCGGAGTGCAGCAGCTCGGCCAGCTTCTTGACCCGCGGGTCGTTCTCCTTGCCCTTCTTGACGGCGAGGATGTTGGCGTACGGGTTGCCCTCGGCCTTCTCCAGCACCAGGGCGTCGGTGGCCGGCTTCAGGCCGGAGTCGATCGCGTAGTTGCCGTTGATGACGGCGGCGTCGAGGTCGGCGACGGAGCGGGGCAGCTGGGCGGCCTCCAGCTCCTTCCACTTGAAGTTCTTCGGGTTGCCGGTCACGTCCGCCGGGGTGGCGGTGGTGGTGACGCCGTCCTTGAGGGTGATCAGCTTGTTGTCGGCGAGCAGCTTGAGCGCGCGGCCCTCGTTGGTGGCGTCGTTCGGCAGGCCGATGGTGGCGCCGTCCGCGAGGTCGCCGATCGCCTTGACCTTCTTGGAGTAGAGGCCCAGCGGCTCCAGGTGCACGGGCTCGACCGACACGATGTTCGTGCCGTGCTTCTTGTTGAAGTCCTCCAGGTACGGGACGTGCTGGAAGTAGTTGGCGTCGGCCGAACCGTCCTGCACCGCCGTGTTGGGGGTCACGTAGTCGGTGACCTCCTTGATGTCGAGCTTGAGGCCCGCCTTCTCCGCGAGGTTGTCCTTGACGTACTTCAGGATCTGGCCGTGCGGGGTGGGGCTGGCCACGACCTTCAGCGGCGCGTTCGCGTCGGAGGAGGAGGAGCCCGAGCTGCCGCAGGCGGCGAGCGAGAGGGCGATGCCGGCGGTGGCGAGGATGCTGGTGAACTTCAGGGCGTTGCGCACGAAAAGTGCCTTTCTGCGTGGAACGGGGAGCCGCGTCCGGGGTCGGACGAGGGAGGTCTAGGAGGCGGCGAGGTCCTTGTCGGGAGCCGCCGGGGTGCGGCCGAGCAGCCGCGTCCGGCCGCCGGTGCGGCCGCGGTGGGAGAGCCGCCGGACGGCGAAGTCGCCGATCAGCTGGACGGCGGTGACGATGATCACCAGCTCGGCCACGATGACCCACATGAAGGCGGTCTCGAAGCGCTGGTAGCCGTAGTTGACGGCGAGGGTGCCGAGGCCGCCGCCGCCGACGGTGCCGGCCATCGCGGAGTAACTGACCAGGGTGATGACCGTGGTGGTGACCGAGGCCACGATGCCGGGCAGGGCCTCGGGCAGCAGGGTCTTGCGGACGATCGTCCAGGTGCTGCCGCCCATCGACTGGACCGCCTCGACCAGCCCCTTGTCGACCTCGCGGACGGAGGTCTCGACCAGGCGGGCGAAGAACGGGATGGCGCCGATGGTCAGCGGCACGGTCGCCGCCTGCCAGCCGATGGAGGTGCCGACCAGCCAGCGGGTGAAGGAGATCAGCGCGATCATCAGGATGATGAACGGCACCGAACGGGCGATGTTCACGACGAAGCCGATGGCCTTGTTGACGGCCCGGTTGGCCAGCAGGCCGCCCTTGTCGGTGAGCACCAGGAGCACGCCCAGCGGCAGGCCGAGCAGCACGGTGACGAGCGCGGACACCCCGACCATCTGGAAGGTCTCCTGGGTGGCGGGCCACATCAGCTCCCACATCTGGTCCCAGGTCATGCCACCGCTCCGTTCGCCGTACCGAGCACGTCCACCTGCAGGCCCTGCTCGCGCAGGTAGCCGATCGGCACCACGTTGTCCTGGTGGCCGCCCGGCAGCTCGACCCGCATCCGGCCGACCATCCGGCCGGCGATGGTCTCCACCGCGGCGCCGAGGATGTTGATGTCGATCTGGTACGTGCGGGCGAGCTGGGAGACGAACGGCTGGGCCGAGCTGTCGCCTTGGAAGGTGATCTCCAGCACGGTCGAGCCGGGGTGGCCGGTGCCGAACTCGCTGAGCGGGAACAGCTCGCGGGCCAGCTCCGAGCCGGGCTTGGCCAGCAGGTCGGTCAGCTCGCCGGACTCCACCACCCGGCCGCCGCGCATCAGGGCGGCGGAGTCGCAGACGGACTTGATGACGTCCATCTCGTGGGTGATCAGCAGGACGGTGAGGCCCAGCTGCTGGTTGAGGTCGCGCAGCAGCTTGAGGATCGAGCGGGTGGTCTCCGGGTCGAGCGCCGAGGTGGCCTCGTCGGAGAGCAGCACCTTCGGGTCGCCGGCCAGTGCGCGGGCGATGCCGACGCGCTGCTTCTGGCCGCCGGAGAGCTGGTTGGGGTAGCTGCGGGCCTTGTCGCCGAGGCCGACCAGCTCCAGCAGCTCGGCGGCCTTGCGGCGGCGCTCGGTGCGGTCCAGGCCGACGATCTCCAGCGGGAGCTCGACGTTCTGCTGCACCGTCCGCGAGGAGAGCAGGTTGAAGTGCTGGAAGACCATGCCGATCCGGCGGCGGGCCTCGCGCAGTTCGCGGCCGGCCCGGTTCTCGCCGCCGGACAGCGCGGTCAGCTCGACCCCGTCCACGGTGACCGTGCCGGAGGTCGGGCGCTCCAGCATGTTCACGCAGCGGATGAGGGTGGACTTGCCGGCACCGCTGGTGCCGACGACTCCGTAGACCTCGCCCGGGCGGACGTGCAGGTCGACACCGGCGAGGGCGGTCACCTCGCGGCCTCGGGAACGGTAGACCTTCGTCAGGTCCGTGGTGGTGATCACAGCGGCTTTCCGTGGGTCGGGGGCGGGCGGCGTGGTCCGACCGCCCGACCGGCTTGCGGCCGGCGGCGGCGTTACGGCGCTGCGCCGGGAGGGTCCGGACCTGCCGCCCCTTGATCGTGGCCGCTGGACGGCCGGGCCGCGCGACGGCGTGGCCCTAACGAGTCACCCGGGCCCGCGGGTCGGCGGGCGCGGCAAAGGGAGGGGTCCGGGAGGAGGGGCGCGCTCGCACGGGCGGGAGCGGCGCCGGAGTCTCGCTTCGGGGCGCGAGGAGGAGGCGCCCTCAGCGGGGCGCCGGGGGCGGTGGCCCTCAGCAGTGACACATTCGACGACACATGGCACGCTCACCTGCCGGCAGGGTGCCGGTGGGGGTCCAGTTCGTCGTCGCAGTCATGTGAGCCAGTAAAACAGATGGGTTGATTCCTGCCCAATTGTTTCCCGAAGCTGTCCGCATTGCGGACACTCACCACCGTTGACCAGCGCGGATACGGCTCGGCGCCGCCACCGGTGGTCCGGATGGTGGCGGCGCCGGGAAAGCGCGGGGGCGGCGGGCTCAGGCCGTCGCGGCGAGCGGCTCGGCGGCCGCCTTCTCCAGGTGGACGAAGCTCAGCCGGGTGCTGACCTGCTCGACCCGGGTCTGACGGTACCCCTGCCGAGCGTACAGCCGCAGGTTGCCCAGGCTGCGGTGGCCGGTGAACAGCCGGTAGGCGCTCACCCGGCCGTCCTGGGCCAGGCGGCGCTCCAGCGCGTCCAGCAGGCGGCCGCCGAGGCCGTGGCGCTGCATCCGCGGATGGACCACCAGGCGCCCTATCCGGCCGACGCCGTCGGCGCCGACGTGGCCGCGGACGGTGCCGACCACCTCGTCGCCCAGCCGTGCGACCAGGAAGTGCTGCTCGGACAGTTCGGCGCGCAGGCTCTCCAGGCTCTGCGTCAGGGGCTCGATCGCCCAGTCGCCGTACAGCTCGGCCTCGGGCTGGTAGCCGAGGTACTGGAGCTTGAGGATCTGCTCCGCGTCCTCGGCCTCCGCGGCCGAGATGATCACGCTCATGCCCATGTGGAGGGGCCTCCCCAGTCGTCGTGCGCGGCGCGCGGAGGGTAGGCGCGCTCACGCTCAGTATCCGAGTGATCGCGCCACCGTCAAGGGCTGCGTTCGCCAGCGCTCTACCCGGGTGTCAGCTTCCCTCAACCTTCGCGGGGGCGGACGTGAGGAGGGTCACCTCCCGTGCCGCACACGTTCCGCTCGGTCGCACGGGCTTGCGCTCAGGGGTAGCGCTCGGTGTGGAGCAGCATCCGCAGGCAGGCCAGGCAGCGGGAGCGGGTGGGGCCGATCGAGCCGCGCGGCATGCCGAGCCGCTCGGAGAGCTCACGGTAGGTGGGCGGCGGATCCTCGGCGAGCGCGGCCATCAGCTGCGGACAGCGGCCGGGCAGGGCGGCGACGGTCTCACGGACCGCGCGGCGGCGACACTCGTCGAGGTAGACGTCCTCGGCGGAGGGGGCGAAGGGGAGGGCGGTGCACACACCGTGCATGACGGCCCGGGGCGGGGCCGGTTACGCCCGGGCCGGGGCACGGACGCGGGAGGGGCGCGCCGGTCGGACCGCCGCGCCCCTCCCCCGTCGCGCCGGGGATCGGCCCCGTCGCGGGGGCTCGGCCCCTCGTCCGGGACCGGCCCCGCCGTCCGGGATCAGCCCCGCGCCCACTCCTGCTGCCGCGCCAGGTCCGCCTTCACCTCGGCGAGCTGGACCGCGACCGCCGAGGGGGCCGTTCCGCCGCGCCCGTCGCGGGAGGCGATGGCGCCGTGGACGCTGAGCACCGAGCGCACCTCGGGCGTCAGGTGCCCGGAGATCGCGGCGAACTGCTCGTCCGTCAGGTCGGACAGCTCGATGCCCTCGGCCTCGCAGACCTTGACGCAGGCGCCGGCCACCTCGTGCGCGACCCGGAACGGCACGCCCTGCTTGACCAGCCACTCGGCGATGTCGGTGGCGAGCGAGAAGCCGGCCGGGGCCAGCTCCTCCAGCCGCTCCCGGTGCACGGTGAGGGTGGCCATCATCCCGGTGAACGCGGGCAGCAGCACCTCCAGCGTGTCGCAGGAGTCGAAGACCGGCTCCTTGTCCTCCTGGAGGTCCCGGTTGTAGGCGAGCGGCAGCGCCTTGAGGGTGGCCAGCAGGCCGGTCAGGTTGCCGATCAGCCGGCCGGACTTGCCCCGGGCGAGCTCGGCGATGTCCGGGTTCTTCTTCTGCGGCATGATCGAGGAGCCGGTGGAGAAGGCGTCGTGCAGCGTGATGAAGCCGAACTCCTTGGTGTTCCAGATGATCACCTCCTCCGCGATCCGGGAGAGGTTGATGCCGACCATCGCGGTCACGAAGGCGAACTCGGCGACGAAGTCGCGCGAGGCGGTGCCGTCGATGGAGTTGCCGACCGAGCCGCCCTCGAAGCCGAGGTCGGCGGCGACGGCCTGCGGGTCGAGGCCGAGCGAGGAGCCGGCCAGCGCGCCGGAGCCGTACGGCGAGACGGCGGTGCGGGCGTCCCACTGGCGCAGCCGCTCGGCGTCCCGGCCGAGGGCCTGCACGTGCGCGAGGACGTGGTGGGCGAAGAGCACCGGCTGGGCGTGCTGGAGGTGGGTGCGGCCGGGCATCGCGGTGTCCGGGTGCGCCTCGGCGAGGCCGACCAGGGCCTGCTGGAGGTCGAGCAGCAGGCCGCCGATGGTCTTCGCGTGGTCCCGCAGGTACATCCGGAACAGGGTGGCGATCTGGTCGTTGCGCGAGCGCCCGGCCCGCAGCTTGCCGCCGAGGTCGGGGCCGAGGCGCTCCAGCAGGCCGCGCTCCAGGGCGGTGTGCACGTCCTCGTCGGCGACGGTGCCGGTGAAGGTGCCCGCCTCGACGTCGGCGAGCAGCTCGTCCAGGCCGGCCAGCATGCCGGCCAGCTCCTCGTCGGAGAGCAGGCCGGCCTTGTGCAGGACCCGGGCGTGGGCCTTGGAGCCGGCGATGTCGTACGGCGCGAGGCGCCAGTCGAAGTGGACCGAGGCCGAGAGCCTGGCCAGCGCCTCGGACGGGCCGTCGGCGAAGCGCGCACCCCAGAGGCGGACGTCGGAGGACTGCTCGGCGGTCATCGCGGTGGCTCCTTCATGCATGTGCAGTGGGTGGCATAAGTATGCACGACGCCGTATGAAACACAAAACCCCGGCCGGACGGTCTCCGTCGGCCGGGGCTCGTGCGTTCGAGGTGCTACTGCGCCTTCGCCTGGGCGAGTTGCATGAGGTGGTCGGCGAGCGCCTGCCCGCCGGCCGGGTCCCGGCTGATCAGCAGGACGGTGTCGTCGCCGGCGATGGTGCCGATGATCTCGAACACCTCGGCCTGGTCGATCGCCGAGGCCAGGAACTGGGCGGCGCCCGGCGGGGTGCGCAGCACCACCAGGTTGCCGGAGGCCGTCGCGGAGACCATGAGCTCGCCGGCCAGCCGGGCCATCCGGCCCTCGCTGGCCGACTCGCCCATCGGCGCGCGCGGCGTGCGGTCGCCGCCCTCGGCCGGGACGGCGTAGATCAGCGCGCCGTCCCGGTTGCGGATCTTGACCGCGCCCAGCTCGTCCAGGTCCCGGGAGAGGGTGGCCTGGGTGACCACGAGTCCGTCGTCGGCGAGCAGCTTGGCGAGCTGGCTCTGCGAACGCACGGGCTGGCGGGTGAGCAGGTCCACGATCCGCCGGTGGCGCGCGGTGCGGGTCTGCGGGACCTGCGGCGTCGGGCCTGCGGCGGACGGGCCGGAGTGGGAAGCGGTCATGTGATTATTCTCCCGGACGACGGTCAATTCGCATCGGCCGGGGCGCCCTCGCGCACCGTCCGGAGGATGCCCGGCAGCGCGGCCAGGAAGGCGTCCGCCTCCTGCTCGGTCAGCACCAGCGGCGGGGCCAGCCGGACGGCGTCCGGGACGGCCGCGTTGACCAGGAAGCCCGCCTCCTGCGCGGCGGCCTGGACCTGCGCCGAGACCGGCTCGGTGAGCACGATGCCGAGCAGCAGGCCCGCCCCGCGCACGTGCGAGACCAGCGGGTCGCCGAGCGCCTCGACGCCCTGCCGCAGCCGCTCGCCGAGCTTGCGGACGTGCTCCAGCAGGCCCTCGGACTCGATGGTGTCCAGCACCGCGAGCCCGGCCGCGGCGGCCACCGGGTTGCCGCCGAAGGTGGTGCCGTGCTGGCCCGGGGTGAGCAGCTCGGCGGCCGGCCCGAAGGCCAGCACCGCGCCCATCGGCAGGCCGCCGCCGAGCGCCTTGGCCAGGGTGACCACGTCCGGCTCCACGCCCTCGTCCGCCTGGTGGGCGAACCAGTGGCCGGTGCGGCCGACGCCGGTCTGGATCTCGTCCAGGACCAGCAGGGTGCCGGTGGCCCGGGTGATCTCGCGGGCCGCCTTCAGGTAGCCCTCGGGCAGCGGGATCGCGCCGTTCTCGCCCTGGACGGGCTCCAGGAAGACGGCGGCCGTCTCGGTGGTGACGGCCGCGCGCAGCGCCTCGACGTCGCCGAGCGGGACGTGGGTGACGTCGCCGGGCAGCGGGCGGAACGGGTCCTGCTTGGCGGGCTGGCCGGTGAGCGCGAGGGCGCCCATGGTGCGGCCGTGGAAGGCGCCCTGGAGGGCGACCAGGTGGGTGCGGCCGGTCCGCCGGCTGATCTTGAAGGCGGCCTCGTTGGCCTCGGCGCCGGAGTTGCAGAAGAACACCCGGCCGCCCGGGCGGCCGTCCAGCTCCAGCAGCCGCTCGGCGAGCGCGATGGTGGGCTCGGCCATGAAGAGGTTGGAGACGTGGCCCAGGGTGGCGATCTGCCGGCTCACCGCCTCGACGACGGCCGGGTGGGCGGTGCCGAGGGCGTTGACGGCGATGCCGCCGAGCAGGTCGGTGTACTCCTTGCCGTCGGCGTCCCAGAGCTTGCTGCCCTCGCCGCGCACCAGCGGGATGCGGGGGGTGCCGTAGTTGTCGGTGAAGGCGTGCTGCCAGCGCTCGGCGAGCTGCTCGTTGTGGGTCGTACCCGTCGTACCCGTCGCGCCGGTCGTACCCGTCGCGCCGGTCGTGCTGTCGGTGCCAGTCGTGCCGCTCATGCCAGTCCCCCGGTCACGGTCGTTTCGTCGTCCGGCACGACCATCGTGCCGATGCCCTCGTCGGTGAAGATCTCCAGCAGCAGGCTGTGCTGGACCCTGCCGTCCAGGACGCGGGCGGTGCCCACGCCGGAGCGGACGGCCCGCAGGCAGCCCTCCATCTTGGGGAGCATGCCGCTGGCCAGCTCGGGCAGCAGCTCCTCCAGCTCGCTCGCGCTGAGCTGGCTGATCACGTCGTCGGATTCCGGCCAGTCCTTGTAGAGGCCCTCGACGTCGGTGAGGACGACGAGCATCTCGGCGCCGAGCGCGACCGCGAGGGCGGAGGCGGCGGTGTCGGCGTTGATGTTGTAGACGTGGCCGTCGGTGCCGCGGGCGATCGAGGAGATGACCGGGATGCGGCCGTCGGCGATCATCGCCTTCACGGCGCCGGCCTCGATGTTGACGATGTCGCCGACCAGGCCGATGTCGACCTGCTCGCCGTCCACCACGGCGTAGCGCTTGACCGCCGTCATGGTGTGGGCGTCCTCGCCGGTCATGCCGACCGCGAACGGGCCGTGCTCGTTGAGCAGGCCGACCAGCTCGCGCTGCACCTGGCCGGCCAGCACCATCCGGACCACGTCCATGGTCTCCGGGGTGGTGACCCGCAGGCCGTTGGTGAAGCTCGACTCCAGGCCCAGCCGGTCGAGTTGGGCACTGATCTGGGGGCCGCCGCCGTGCACCACGACGGGGTGCAGCCCGGCGTAGCGCAGGAAGACGACGTCCTGGGCGAAGGCGGACTTGAGGCCGTCGTCCACCATGGCGTTGCCGCCGAACTTGATCACGACGGTCTTGCCGTGGAAGCGCTCCAGCCACGGCAGCGCCTCGATCAGCGTCATGGCCTTGGGCAACGCGGTGTTGTTGCGGGCCTGTTCGCCCTTGGGTGCGATCTGCACGGGTTTCCCTCGTCGATGGGGGGTCCCCCGGCCGCGGGCCGGGGGGATGTCGCGGATCAGGCGGGCTCGGGTGGAGCGGCGCGGATCAGGTCGAGTAGGCGCTGTTCTCGTGGACGTAGTCGGCCGTCAGGTCGTTGGTCCACAGCGTGGCGCCCGCCGTACCGGCGTTGAGGTTCGCGGTGATGACGACCTCGCGGCCCTTCATGTCGACCAGGTCGCGGTCCTCGCCGACGCCGCCGGACTTGCAGACCCAGACGCCGTTGATGGCGACGTCCAGCCCGTCCGGGTCGAAGGCGGCGGAGGTGGTGCCGATCGCGGCCAGCACCCGGCCCCAGTTGGGGTCCTCGCCGTGGATGGCGCACTTGAGCAGGTTGTTGCGGCTGATCGTCCGGGCGACCTCGACCGCGTCGTCCTCGGTGGCGGCGCCGGTGACGTCGATCCGGATCTCCTTGCTCGCGCCCTCGGCGTCGCCGATCAGCTGGCGGGCCAGGTCGGCGCTGACCGTGCGGACGGCCTCGGCGAACTCGGCCCGGTCCGGGACGGTGCCGGAGGCGGCGGAGGCGAGCAGCAGCACGGTGTCGTTGGTCGACATGCAGCCGTCGGAGTCGATCCGGTCGAAGGTGGTGCGGGTGGCTCCGCGCAGCGCGTCGTCCAGGGCGGCGCTGTCCAGGTCGGCGTCGGTGGTGAGGACGACCAGCATGGTGGCGAGGCTCGGGGCGAGCATGCCCGCGCCCTTGGCCATGCCGCCGACCGTCCAGCCGGCCGGGCTGGTGTACTCGGCGGTCTTGTGCACGGTGTCGGTGGTCTTGATGGCGATCGCGGCGGCCTCGCCGCCGTCCTCGCCGAGCGCGCCGACGGCCAGGGCGACGCCGGGCAGCAGGAGGTCCATCGGCAGCCGGACGCCGATCAGGCCGGTGGAGGCGACGGCGACCTCGCCCGCGTTGAGGCCCAGCTCCGCGGCGGCCTTCTCCGCGGTGGCGTGGGTGTCCTGGAAGCCGAGCGGGCCGGTGCAGGCGTTGGCGCCACCGGAGTTGAGGACGACGGCGGAGACCTGGCCGCCCTTGAGGACCTGCTCGGACCAGAGCACCGGCGCGGCCTTGACCCGGTTGGCGGTGAAGACGCCGGCCGCGGCGAGCGAGGGGCCGTCGTTGACCACCAGGGCGAGGTCGGGGGTGCCGGAGGCCTTGATGCCGGCGGTCACACCGGCGGCCCGGAAGCCCTTGGCGGCGGTCACTCCGACGTTGGTGCTCTTGCTCACGGTGCGACTCCGTTCACGGGCAGGCCGAGCTCCTCGGGCAGGCCCAGGGCGATGTTCATGCTCTGCACCGCGCCGCCGGCGGTGCCCTTGACCAGGTTGTCGATCGCGCTGATCGCGATGATCCGCCCGGCGGCGGCGTCCAGGGCGACCTGGACCAGGGCGGTGTTGGCGCCGTAGACGCTGCTGGTCTGCGGCCACTGCCCCTCGGGCAGCAGGTGGACGAAGGGCTCGTCCGCGAACGCCTCGGTGTAGGCGGCGCGCAGGCTCCGGGCCGTCACCCCGGGCCTGGCCTTGGCCGAGCAGGTGGCGAGGATGCCGCGCGGCATCGGGACGAGGGTGGGGGTGAAGGAGACGGTGACCGGCTCGCCCGCGACCGGGGAGAGGTTCTGCGCCATCTCCGGGGTGTGCCGGTGGACGCCGCCGACGCCGTACGGGCTGACGCTGCCCATCACCTCGCTGCCCAGCAGGTGCGGCTTGGCGGCCTTGCCGGCGCCGGAGGTGCCGGAGGCGGCGACCACCACGGCCTCCGGCTCGGCGAGCTGCGCGGCGTAGGCGGGGAACAGTGCCAGGGAGACGGCCGTCGGGTAGCAGCCGGGTACGGCGATCCGGTTGCTGCCCTTCAACGCGGCGCGGTGGCCGGGGAGTTCGGGCAGGCCGTAGGGCCAGGTGCCGGCGTGCGCGGTGCCGTAGAACTGCTCCCAGTCGGCGGCGGCCTTGAGCCGGAAGTCGGCGCCGCAGTCGATCACCAGGACGTTCGGGCCGAGCTCCTCGGCGACGGCGGCGGACTGACCGTGCGGCAGGGCCAGGAACACCACGTCGTGGTCGGCCAGCACCTCGGGGGTGGTGGCTTCGAGGACGCGGTCGGCGAGCGGGCGGAGGTGCGGCTGGAGCTGGCCCAGCCTGGTGCCCGCGTTCGAGCCGCCGGTCAGCGCCCCGATCTCCATCTCCGGGTGGCCGAGCAGCAGGCGCAGCACCTCGCCGCCCGCGTAACCGCTCGCGCCGGCGACGGCGACTCGCAATGCCATGGCGTTCCTCCTTAGTCTTGGCATGAATATACGCGTGACGGAAAATTCATGCAAGGAGGTTGTGTCGGACCCCCGCCGGGGCGGGGTGCCCGGGTCAGCGCTTGACGGCCCGCAGCACCACGAACTTGGGGTTCCCGGCGACGAGTTGGCAGTTGCCGAAGAGGCGGCGCAGCTTGACGTGGTAGCCGAGGTGGCGGTTGCCGACCACCCAGAGCTCGCCCCCGGGGCGCAGCGCCCGCTTGGCGCCGGTGAACATCCGCCAGGCGGTGGCGTCGGTGGTGGCCTGGTGGGAGTGGAACGGCGGGTTGTTGAGCACCAGGTCCACCGAACCGGGGGCGACCACGTCCCGGGCCAGGGCGTCGGCGGCCAGGAACTCGGCCGGGGCGGCCGGGCCCAGGTTGGCGCGGAAGGTCTCCTCGGCGGAGGCCACCGCCTGGTGCGACTCGTCCACGAACACCAGCTCCGCGCCGGGCCCGGCCAGCGCGGCGGCCGTACCGACCACGCCGTTGCCGCAACCGAGGTCCACCACCCGGGCGCCGGGGGCGGGGACGGGCAGGTGGGCGAGGAGGAAGCGGGTGCCGATGTCGAGCCGGTCGGCGCAGAAGGTGCCCGCGTGGTTGACGACCGTACGGCCGGAGGCGGGGCCGATGTCCTGCGGCAGCGCGTAGCGGTGCGGCCACGGGTTGGGGCCGGGGTCCAGCGCCCGGTCCGGGGTGCAGAAGACCAGCCGGGCCTTGCGGGCGGCCAGCGAGGTGCGGGTCGGGCCGAGGATCCGCTCGAAGAGCCGGAGCGTGGAGGTGTGGATCTCGGTGACCATGCCGGTGCCGATCACCACGGTGCCCTCGTGGACGGCGGGGGCGAGCCGGTGCAGCTGGTCCTCCAGCAGGGCCAGGCTCTTCGGCACGCGCACCAGCAGCACGTCGATCCGCTCCGGCGGGGTGTCACGGGTGGTGAGCAGCCGGGACTCGTCGACGGCGGCGCCGGCCCGGGCCAGGTTGGCCAGGGTGGCCTGCCGGCCGAGGTGGGAGTCGGTGATCTGGACCGGCCGGTACTCGGCGAGCGCGGTGGTCAGCGCGCCCCAGCGGTCGCCGAGGACGGCGACCGTCCGGCCGGCCAGCTCCGTAGCGGTGCCGGCCGCGCTGTCGGCCTCGCCCGCGAGGTGGCGCAGCAGGTACTCATCGGCGGCGTCCCAGGCCCGCAGCCGCTCGCGCGGGTCCTCGGGGAAGCGGGTGAGCGCGAAGGCGCCCCACGGGGTGGTGAAGGAGGTGTCCGGCGGGGTCGCGGCGGGCGTGGTCTGGGGATTCATCGTGTTCTCAGGCTATCCGACGGCCCGGGGGGCGGTTACGGACGGATACTGGAAGGGCCCGGCCGAGAGAGGTGAGGGCGATGGAGTGGAAACTCGAAGTCGTGGTGGTCCCGGTCTCCGACGTGGACCGCTCGAAGCTCTTCTACGAGGAGCAGGCCGGGTTCACCGTCGACCACGACACCCTGTTGCGGGACGGGATCCGGGTGATCCAGCTGACGCCCCCGGGTTCGGCCTGCTCCATCGTGGTGGGCAAGGGGGTGATCGACTCGCCGCCCGGATCGGTCAAGGGACTCCAGCTGGTGGTGCCGGACATCGAGAAGGCGCACGCCGAACTGGTGGCCCGCGGTGTGGAGGTCAGCCCGGTCCAGCACTTCGTGGCCGGGGCCCGGGTGGACGGGCACGGCGAGGCGTGGAACAACTTCCTGTTCTTCAACGACCCGGACGGGAACGGCTGGGCGATCCAGGAGGCGCCGCCCGCGGGCGGGCAGGCCGTCCTTGGGTAGGCTCCCAGGATGGCTGAACACGAGGGAAGCGTGCGGGTGGACAGCTGGATCTGGTCGGTCCGGCTGGTCAAGACGCGGGCGCTGGCGGCGGCCGCCTGCCGGGCCGGGCACGTCCGGGTGAACGGCGAGCGGGCCAAGCCCGCCCAGACGCTGAAGCCCGGGGACGAGGTGCGGCTCCGCGAGGAGGGCCACGAACGGGTCGTGGTGGTGAGCAAGCTGATCCGCAAGCGGGTCGGCGCCGTCGTCGCGGCGGAGTGCCTGGTCGACAACAGCCCGCCGCGGCCGCCGCGCGAGTTCGTCGCGGCGGCCGGGACGCGGGACCGCGGGGCCGGGCGGCCGACCAAGCGGGAGCGCCGCGACCTGGACCAGCTGCGCGGGCACTGAGCGGCGCGGAGCCGCTACGCGACGTCCGCGGTGGCGAGCACCTTGGCGAGGAAGCCGCCGAGGTTGCCCACCGTACGGTCGATCTGCAGCTCCAGCGGCAGCGACTCGTCGGGCCGGGTGACCAGCGTGGACTTCTTCAGCCCGCGCACGTAGAGCGAGCAGGCCAGGTCGGCGCAGATGTACGTGCCGACCGTGTTGCCCTCGCGCCCGGCCGCCCCGGCCCGGCGGGCGGCGAGCAGCGCGACCCCCGACCCGGCGTGCGCGGTGATGCACAGCGAGCACACGTTGGTCTTGGTCAGGCTGCGCCGGATCACCGAGGAGCGCAGCGTCACGCCGACCGGCTCGCCCTCGTACGGCGCCACCAGGTACGCCCGGTCGGGCGCGCCCTGGTCCCGCCAGCCGAGGAAGTCCAGCTGCTCCCAGGGCAGTTCGGCCAGACCCCGGGGCAGGTGGAGCCGGCGGGCCTCGCCCTTGGAGCAGTTGACGAAGGACGCGCGGATCTCGTTCTCGCTCAGGGGTTCCATGCCGCGGACGCTAACACCGGCCGGCCGGGCCTGTCGCGCCGTTTTCACCCGGTCCGTACCGGGTGGGCGGCCTGGACGGCGAGCCGGCGCGGGGCGTCCTCGCCGATCCGGGTGAGCAGGTCGTCCAGGGCGAGGAAGGCCTCCCAGCGCTCCTTCCCGCCGGCGGCGGCGAGGCGGTCGACGACCAGGTCCTCCAGGTCCTGGACCCGCTTGTTCTTCCAGGCCTTGTCGGCCAGGCCGACCAGCAGGTCCTCGACGGTGGTGCCGGGCTCGTCCCAGCTCGCGTGGGTGCGGGCGAAGCGGGCGAGGTGCTCGGGGACGCCGTGGGCGAGCAGCAGGGCGTGCCCGGCGGGCTCGTGCCGGGAGCCGGGGGCGGAGAGCTCCTCGGGGTGGACGGTCTTGCCGATGTCGTGGGTGGCGGCGCCGTAGAGGACGGCCGCGCGGTCGAAGGCCAGGCCTTCGCGGGCGCAGAACCCGGCGATCTCCTCGGCGACCCGGTGCACCAGCGCGAGGTGGGCGACCAGGCGGGGCGGGGCATCGACGGCCCGCAGCAGTTCGGCGACGTCGGTGGGCAGCGGCGGCAGGGCGGTGGTGGTCACGCCGCAGGGTAGCCGCGGGGGTGAGGGGTTGTCAGTGGGGTTCCGTAGCCTTCGACGGTCCGGTCCCGGCGTAGGAGGGAGGCGCCGGGACCGGGCGCGCGAACGGCTGCCGCTCGAAGCGGACGACTACCGCTTGAAGGCGACGCCGGCGTACGCGGAGACGTCCTGCCAGCCCTCGGGGAGTTCGGAGGTCGGCACGTGGCCCGCGACGGGGCGCCAGAGCGGGAGCTGGACGAGCCCGGGGCCGACGAAGTCGAAGTCGCCGAAGAAGGGCTCGACGCCGGAGCGCGGGCGCAGCACGAGCGGGGCGCTGGCGCTGCGGTAGATGCGGGTGCCCTCGGCGGCGCTCTCGCGGGAGGCGAAGTCGGGGCTGCCGTGGGAGAGGATCAGCGCGCTGCCGGGGGCGAGCGCGTCGCGCAGGGTGCGGACGATCTGCTGGGCGCCCTCCTCGTCGCGGATGAAGTGCAGGACGGCGACCAGCATCAGCGCGACCGGCTGGGAGAGGTCGACGGCGCCGGCCAGCCCGGGGTGGCCGAGGATCGTGGCCGGGTCGCGCAGGTCGGCCTCGATCACCGAGGTGTGCCCGGCGGGGTGGCCGGCCAGCAGGGCGCGGGCGTGGGTGGCGACGATCGGGTCGTTGTCCACGTACACCACCCGGGCGTCCGGGGCGACCCGCTGGGCGACCTCGCTGGTGGAGCCGACCGCCGGGATGCCGGTGCCGATGTCGACGAACTGGCGCACGCCCCGGCCCGCCACGTACTCCACCGCGCGGCCGAGGAACTGCCGGTTGGTGCGGGCCAGCAGCGGCAGCGCGGGGTAGGCGGCTATCGCGGCCTGGGCGGCCTTGCGGTCGGCCTCGAAGTTGTCCTTGCCGCCGAGGTAGTAGTCGTACATCCGGGCGGTGTGCGGGACGCCGGTGTCCAGCTCGCTCGGCGGCTGCCAGTCGCCGGTCCTGCCCCAGTCCCACTCGGTGTCCGTGCTCCGGCCGGTCGCCGCGCTGTCCTCGTACATCCTGTCCGCCCCCAATGCGCCATGCCGGAAGAGTTCGGCCACCGCCCGTCCTCACGCGGTGCGCGGTGATCGTATCCAAGGACACGCCGTGGAAACAGCGGGAGTTCAGGTTTACGCAACACCCGGTGACGGAGTGTGTGCACGTCAAGAAGGGTCCGGACGCTCGGCCCGGATCGCCCGCCCGAGCCGTCCTCTCTATGCTGGCTGCCGATGACTGCCGACCGCCGCAGCGTGCTGCGCACCACCGCCCGACTCGCCGCCCTTGCCGCCACCGGGGGGCTGCTGGCTGCCTGCGGCACCGGCACGCTCCGCCGGGCCGACCCGGGGGCGCTCGCCGCGCACCCCGGCACGGTGGACCCGCAGCACACCACCGACCCGGCCTGGAACGGCGGCGAGGGCCCGGCCTCCCCCGAGCCCACCGCCCCGGCGGAGCCCCGGCCCGACGCCGAGCCGACCGCGGCCGCCGCCGCCCAGCCCAGCGCCCCGCCGGCTCCGCCCGTGCTGCCGCCGCTCGCGCCCGGCACCCCGGTCGAGGTCGCGTACGGGCCGCGCACCGGGAAGAACGTGGCGCTCACCGTCCACGGCAGCGGCGACCCGAAACTGGCCACCGCCCTGCTGGAGATCGCCGAGCAGCGCGGCGCCAAGCTGACCGTGATGGTCGTCGGCAGCTGGCTCGACCAGCAGCCGCAGATGGCCCGGCGGATCCTGGACGGCGGCCACGAGCTGGGCAACCACACCCAGAACCACCTCAACATCTCCGCCATGACACCGGACCAGGCGCGCGCCGAGATCGCCCAGTGCGCGGAGCGCCTGCAGCGGCTCACCGGCTCGATCGGCCGCTGGTTCCGGCCCTCCGCCGCGCAGTACGCCACCCCGATGGTGCGCGAGCAGGCCAAGGCGGTCGGGTACGAGCACGTGCTGTCCTTCGACGTCGACCCGCGCGACTACAACGACCCCTCGGCGGCCGAGCTGCAGCGCCGGGTGCTGAACTCGGTGCGCGGCGGCTCGGTGGTGGCGCTGCACATGGGGCACCAGTGCACGGTGGACGCCCTGCCGGGCGTCCTGGACGGCCTGGCCAAGGCGGGGCTCAAGCCGGTGACCGCCAGCCAGCTCTGCGCCTGAGCGGCCGGGACCGGTCTGACGGGCCGCAGGGAACGCCCCAGGTCAGACCATCGGATCGTCATCCTTGTACGGACGCAGCCGCAGCGTACGGGCGTCCGCGGCGCGGATCGCGTCCGCCCGGTTGACCAGCTCCTCCAGGTCGTCCCGGCCGGCGTGGATGAACCGCCCGTGCAGTCCGTCGAAGCGGCCCCGGGCGGCGTCCACGGTGACCGCGACCATGTACGGGATGGAGCCCCAGGTCGTCGTCTCCTTGAACATCGGCATCCCGGCGGTCATGTCGGTGGCCACCGCGCCCGGGCTGACGTCGAGGACCACGACGCCGTTGCGGGCGAGCGAGTCCGCCATGTTGTCGGAGAGCTGGAGCAGCGCGCCCTTGGAGGTGGCGTACGCGGTGTAGTTGCCGTCCGGGCGCAGCGCGAAGCCGGAGTTGAGGTTGACCACCCGGCCGCTCCGGCGGGCGACCATGCCGGGGAGCACGCAGCGCAGCAGGTTGTAGGGGCCGCGCAGGTTGGTCTCGATCACCTGCCACCACTGGTTCGCGTCGGTCTCCCAGATCGGCACCTCGGCGCGGTCGACCAGGCCGGCGTTGTTGACCAGCAGGTCGATCGGCCCGAGGTCGCGCTCGACCAGCCGGACGGCCTCGCGCACCGAGCCGGGGCGGGTGACGTCGGCGGTCACCGCGACGCCCCGGGAGCCGCGCTTGACGCACTCCTTGAGCGTGTCGGTCAGCGTCTCGTGGGTGCGGCCGACCAGGCCGACGGACATCCCCTCGGCGGCCAGGCCGATGGCGAGCTCCCGGCCGATGCCCCGGCCCGCGCCGGTGATCAGGGCGACCTGTCCTGCGAGCGATCCCGTCGACACCCTGTGCTCCCTTCACGTCCCCGGCCCTGTCCGCGTCCGCCCCCGGCCCCCGTCTGCGGCATTCTGTCGGCAGCCGGGCGGAGCGGGCCCCGGGCACACGGGTCCGGGGCCGCTGCCTCACTCGTTCGGGTGAAGCCCGACCCTGGCACTACGCCGGGGAGGGGGTGACCTACTGGCCGGTACGGAGTAGTAACGTCGTCGGGGCGGTGACCGGTGCACCCATTCCGGCACACCGGCCCGTCGTCCAGCAGCTCGCTGGGCCACCCGAAAGCTGGGCGACCCCCAGCACCGTCGAAGGGCAACTGAGTGAGTGACATCGCGCGCGTCGGAGTGATCGGCTGCGGTCTGATGGGGTCGGGCATCGCCGAGGTCTTCGCCCGGGCCGGGCTGGACGTCCTGGTGTCGGAGGCCAGCGGTGAGGCGCTGGAGTTCGGCCGCACCCGGCTGACCAACTCCCTGGAGACGGCGGTCAAGCGGGGCAAGCTGAGCCCCGAGCAGCGGGACGAGGCGCTGGCCCGGCTGTCCTTCACCGTCGAGCTCTCCGACTTCGCCGACCGCGACCTGGTGGTCGAGGCCGTCGCCGAGCGCGAGGACATCAAGGTCAAGATCTTCGAGACCCTGGACCGGGTGGTCGAGCGCCGCGACGCGATCCTCGCCTCCAACACCTCCTCGATCCCGATCGTGAAGCTGGCCGCCGCCACCACCCGCCCGGAGCAGGTGATCGGCCTGCACTTCTTCAACCCGGCGCCGGTGCAGAAGCTGGTCGAGGTCATCCCGACCCTGACCACCTCGGCGACCACCACCGAGCGGGTCGAGGCCTTCGCCTCCCAGGTGCTCGGCAAGGAGCCGATCCGCGCCCGCGACCGGGCCGGCTTCGTGGTCAACGCGCTGCTGGTGCCGTACCTGCTGTCCGCGGTGCGGATGTTCGAGACGGGCGTGGCCACCGCCTCCGACATCGACAAGGGCATGGAGGCCGGCTGCGCCCACCCGATGGGCCCGCTGCGGCTGTGCGACCTGATCGGCCTGGACACCATCGTCTCGATCGCCGAGTCGATGTACGACGAGTACAAGGAGCCGCTGTACGCCGCTCCCCCGCTGCTCTCCCGGATGGTCGACGCGGGCCTGCTGGGCCGCAAGTCCGGCCGGGGCTTCTACGACTACACCGCGAGCGCCTGACACCCCGGCGCGACCGAACGGCGGGGCCCGGCGGCTGTGAACCAGCCGCCGGGCCCTTTCGCCTTGCCGGCGTCAGCTGTTGATGGCGTAGCTGTCGCCGTAGACCTTCCACTTCAGCGGCGGGTTGAGGTCGAAGTTCTTGGCGTTGAGGAAGACCAGCTGCTCGGTGTCGACCCGGCTGGTGTCGGAGTGCGCCTCCTCCTTCTTCATGACCACCTTGCGGGCGTCCAGGAAGGCCTTGAGGTAGGTGGCCTCGTCGCCGCCCTGGGCGGGGGTCTTGGCCTTCTTCAGGGCGGCGGCGCGGATGCCGCCGAAGCTGTCCGAGCTGTTGCCCGGGCCGTGCATGACGATGGCGTCGTAGTAGGCGAACTGGCCGAGCGCGCGCAGGCCGTCGCTCTTGGCCTGGTTGACGGCGGGGTTGAAGTACACCCGGTCGCGCTCGTCGTTCTGGGCCTGCTGGAAGACGGTGTCCTTGGCGGCGGTGGCCCAGTCCTTCTCGAACGCGGAGCCCAGCCCGGCGTGCGACTCGCTGCCGTTGACCTTCTTCAGGGCCGGCAGGTACTTGGCCAGGATGTTGCCGGGCTTGAGGTCGGTGTAGTGCTGGACCAGGTCCAGCATGTCACCGGTGCCGGAGCAGAAGCCGATGATGCCGGCGGTGTAGCCGCGGCCGTCCTTGATGTCCTCGATGTACTTGTACTGGGCCTTCCAGTCCAGCGACGAGTTCTCCGCGCTGGACACCAGCTGCATGGCGATGTCCTTCTTGTGCGGGTCGTCCAGCCCGACGCCCTTGAGCTGGACGGCGGCGGCGGGCGACGGGGCGGCCTGGGCCGCCGAGGTGGCCGCGACGGTCAGCGGCGCGGCCACCAGGGCGGCGGCGAGGGCGATGCGGAGGGCACGACGGGGCTGAGGGCGCATGGGACGCTCCGATTCCTCGTGGGGTTAGGAAACTTTCCTAACGAGAAAAAGGAAACGCTCTCGGCCCGGCTCCCGCAAGGGTTTTGACCGAACCTCTTCAAGAGATCTTGAAGGCCGGCGGCCGGGTCGCGACGCCCGGGCGACCGTCCGGTCGAGCCGGGGAAACGGCCGGGACAACACCGGGGAAACGGAGAGGGCCCCGCCCCGGACTCGTGGTCCGGGACGGGGCCCTCCTCGGGCGCTGCCGCGTCAGGCGCCGCGCAGCACCGCGCCGGTGCGGGCGACGGCCTCGGCGACGGCCGCCTCACGGGCGGCGGTGGCCTCGTCGGCGGTCAGCGTGCGGTCGACCGCGCGGAAGCGCAGCGCGTACGCCAGCGACTTCCGGCCCTCGCCGACCTGCTCGCCGGTGAACACGTCGAACAGCCGGATGGCCTCCAGCAGTTCGCCCGCGCCGGCCCGCAGCGCGGCCTCGACCTCGGCCGCCGGGACGGCGGTGTCGACGATCAGCGCGACGTCCTGGGTGGCCACCGGGAAGCCGGAGACCGCCGGGCCGTTGACGCGCTCGGCGCCGTCCGCCGTCAGCAGGTCGATGTCGATCTCCATCGCGGCGGTACGGGCCGGCAGCCCGAGCGCCTTGACCACCCGCGGGTGCAGCTCACCGGCGTGGCCGACCACCCGGTCGGTGCCGGCCACCAGCAGCTCGGCGCAGCGGCCCGGGTGCCACGGCGCCAACTGGCCCTGGCGGACGGTCAGTTCGACGCCGGCCGCACGGGCCACCGTGCGGGCCGCCTCGACGGCGTCCGCCCAGGAGGCCTGGGAGCCCTTGCCCCACCAGCCCGACGGCAGCCGCTCGCCCGCGAGGGCGACGGCGATCCGGCGCGGCTGGTCCGGCAGCGCGGCGTCCAGCGCGGCCAGCTCCTCGTCGCTGGGCCGGTGGTCGACCGCCGGACGCGGGGCCACGCTCAGCTCGTCCTTGGGCAGGAAGACCGTGCCGGTCTCGAAGACCGCCAGGTCGGTGTTGCCCCGGCCGACGTTGCGGCGCAGCGCGCCGAGCAGGCCCGGCAGCAGCGTGGTGCGCAGCGCCGGCTCCTCGTCGTTCAGCGGGTTGACCAGCTTCACCGTGCGGCGGCGCCGGTCGTCCGCCTCCAGGCCGAGCGCCTCGAAGGCGGGCTCGCCGAGGAACGGGTAGTTGTTGACCTCGACGTAGCCGGCCGCGGCCAGCGCGACGCCGATCCGACGGTGCACCCGCTGGGCCTCGGTCAGACCCTTGCCCGGGGGGACGTTGGGCATCCGGGCGGGGACGTTGTCGTAGCCCTCCAGCCGGATGACCTCCTCGGCGAGGTCGTACGGGTCCGTGAGGTCGGGCCGCCAGGTCGGCGGGGTGACCTCCAGGACGTCGGCGCCGGAGACCGAGCAGCCGATCTCCTGCAGGCGCCGGGTGACGGTCTCGCGGCCGTACCCGGTGCCGGCGACCCGGTCGGGCAGGTCGGCGGCGATGGTGATGGTGCGCACCGGGTGCGGGGCCGCGATGTCGGTGACCCCGGCCTCGGCGGTGCCGCCGGCGATCAGGACCAGCAGGTCGACGGCGCGCTGCGCGGCGGCGCGGGTGGCCTCCGGGTCGACGCCGCGCTCGAAGCGCTTGGACGCCTCGGAGGGCAGCTTGTGCCGCTTGGCGCTGCGGGCGATGGCGACCGCGTCGAAGTGCGCCGCCTCGATGATCACCTCGGTGGTGCCCGGGCCTGCGGCCGGGTCGAGGATCTCGGTGGAGGCGCCGCCCATCACGCCGGCCAGGCCGATCGGGCCGCTGTTGTCGCAGATCAGCAGGTCCTCGGCGGAGAGCTTGCGCTCGACCCCGTCGAGGGTGGTGAGGGTCTCGCCCTGCGCCGCCCGGCGGACCGTGATCGGGCCGTCCACGCGCTGCTTGTCGTAGGCGTGCAGCGGCTGGCCGACCTCCAGCATCACGTAGTTGGTGATGTCGACGGTCAGCGAGATCGGGCGGATGCCCGACTTCTGGAGCCGGCGCTGCAGCCAGATCGGGGACTTGGCGTTCGGGTCGACGCCGACGACCGTACGGGCCACGAAGCGGTCGCAGCCGGTCTGGTCGTTGACCTTCACCAGGTAGCCGAAGGAGTTCGCCGGCGGCACGTCGAGCAGCGCCGGGTCGGCCAGCGGCAGCCCGTACGCGGCGGCGGCCTCACGGGCCACACCGCGCATGGACAGGCAGTAGCCGCGGTCCGGGGTGACGGCGATGTCGAGCACCTCGTCGACGAGCTGGAGCAGCTCGATGGCGTCGGTGCCGGGCTCGTACTCCGGCGGGAGCACGATGATGCCGTTGTGGTCGTCGCCCATGCCCAGCTCGCGGGCGGAGCAGATCATGCCGGCCGAGGTGTGGCCGTAGGTCTTGCGGGCCGCGATCGGGAACGGGCCGGGCAGGACGGCGCCCGGGAGCACGACCACGACCTTGTCGCCGACGGCGAAGTTGGTCGCACCGCAGACGATCTCCTGCGGGTCGCCGGTGCCGTTGGCGTCGCCGACGTTCACGAAGCAGTGCCGGATCGGCTTCTTGAAGCCGGACAGCTCCTCGATGGAGAGCACCTCGCCGACCACCAGCGGGCCCTTGAAGTCCGCGCCGATCTGCTCGACGGTCTCGACCTCCAGGCCGGCCCGGACCAGGCGCTCCGCGACGTCACGGCCGGTCTCGCCGGCCGGCAGGTCGACGTACTCGCGCAGCCAGGAAAGCGGGACGCGCATCAGATCTCCATCCCGAACGGGAGGGTGAAGCGGACGTCACCCTCGACCATGTCGCGCATGTCGGCGACGTTGTGACGATTCATCAGGATCCGCTCCAGGCCCAGGCCGAAGGCGAACCCGCTGTAGCGGTTCGGGTCGACACCGCAGGCGACCAGCACCCGCGGGTTGACCACGCCGCAGCCGCCGAGCTCGATCCAGCCCTCGGAGGAGCAGGTCCGGCACGGGCGGTCCGGGTTGCCGACGCTCTCGCCGCGGCACACGAAGCACTGGAGGTCGATCTCCGCGCTCGGCTCGGTGAACGGGAAGTACGACGGGCGCCAGCGCAGCTCCAGGCCGCCGCCGATCAGCTTCTCGACCAGCACCTCGATGGTGCCCTTGAGGTCCGCGAAGGTGATGCCCTCGTCCACCGCGAGGCCCTCGACCTGGCGGAAGACCGGGGTGTGGGTGGCGTCCAGCTCGTCCGTCCGGTAGACCCGGCCGGGGCAGACCACGTAGAGCGGGGGCTCGCGGTCGAGCATGGTGCGGGCCTGGACCGGGGAGGTCTGGGTGCGCAGCACCACGCCGGAGTCCGCGGAGCCGTCCGGGGCCTGGACCCAGAAGGTGTCCTGCATCGAGCGGGCCGGGTGGTCCGGGCCCAGGTTGAGGGCGTCGAAGTTGAGCCACTCGGCCTCGACCTCGGGGCCCTCCGCGACCTGGTAGCCCATCGCGACGAAGGTGTCCTCGATGCGCTCGGCCATGGTGGTCAGCGGGTGCCGGGCGCCGCGCGGGGCGCGGTCGTACGGCAGCGTGACGTCCACCGCCTCCTCGACCAGCACGCGGGCGTCCCGCTCCGCCTCCAGCTCGGCCTGCCGCTGGGCGAGGGCCTTGTTGACGGCCCCGCGGGCCTGACCGATCAGCTTTCCGGCGGCCGCCTTGGCGTGCGGGGGCAGGGCCCCGATCTCGCGATTGGCGAGCGAGAGCGCGGAGCGGTCGCCGGTGTGGGCGACCTTGGCCTGCTTCAGCTCGTCCAGGGAGCCGGCGGCGGCGAACGCGGCGACCGCCTCGTCCCGCGCCTGCTCCACCACCTCGGGCTTGAGGGCCTCGACCTCGACCGGGTCGTACGACTTGTTGGGTGCCGACATCTCTATCTTTCCCGTGCTCCTGCTCGTCCGTGCTCAAGGTCTTTGGGCCAACGCCAAAGGCCGAGTGTAGTCGCAGCGTGTATCACCGCTGCCGCGAAGCCCGTCCGGGGGGAACGACGTCCGACCTGCCCCGGCGCTCAGAGCATGAAGTCGGGCACCCCGGCGGGCAGGATAAATCGGAACCGGGCGCCGCCGCCGGGCGCGCGGTCGACGCGGATCGAGCCGCCGTGGGCCTCCACGATGCCCTTGACGATGTAGAGGCCCAGGCCCGTACCGCCGCGCTTGGAGCCGCGCCAGAAGCGGGTGAAGACGCGCGGCACCGCCTCCTCGGGGATGCCGCTGCCTTCGTCGCTCACGGTGACCGCCGTACCTTCCACGATGCGGGGCGGGGTGCCGTTGCGCTCCCAGACGGGCGCCTCGACGACCTCCTTGGCCGGTGCCACCTCGATCGTGACAGTTCCCTCACCGTGCCGCACCGCATTTTCCAGCAGGTTGGCCAGCACCTGGTCGACCTTGTCCGGGTCGGCCCACAGGACGGTCAGCGGCTCGCTGATCCGGATGTCGAACCGGTCCTCGGGGATGCCGGTGGCGACCTTGCGCTCGACGTGCCGGCGCACCGCCGCCGCCAGGTCCACCACCTGCTTGCGCAGCTCCAGCCGGCCGGCGTCGATCCGGGAGATGTCCAGCAGCTCGGCGATCAGCCGGGTGACCCGGTCCGCGTCGGCGTCCACGGTCTCCAGCATCAGCCGCTTCTGCCCGTCGGTGAACCGCTCCCACTTGGCCAGCAGCGTCGCCGTGAAGCCCTTGACGCTCGTCAGCGGGGAGCGCAGCTCGTGCGCCACGGTGGCGATCAGCTCGGCGTGGCTGCGCTCGGTGCGGCGCCGGGCCTCGGTGCCGCGCAGCGCGATCACCAGGCGCTCCAGCGGCCCGCCCGGGGCGCCGCGCACGTACCGGGCGGAGACCAGCACCTCACGCCCGCCGGGCAGCAGCAGGTTGCGCTCCGGCTGGCCGGTGCGGATGGCCAGGCCGCCGTACGGATCGGTCAGCTGCCACCAGCGGCGGCCGTCCAGGTCCTCCAGCGGGAGGGCGTCCTCCAGCCCGCTGCCGAGCGCGGCCTGCGGGAGCACGCCGGTGAGCCGGGCCGCGGCCCGGTTGAAGCAGACCACCCGGCCCAGCGCGTCGGCGACCACCAGGCCGTCCGGCAGGTCGTCCGGGTCGAGCTCTGGCCCGCTGCCGACCATGGGTTGCCTCCCCGATTACCCACCGTGCCGTTCCCCCCACAGAGGCAGACCCTAGCGTCTCCCAGGCGGGTGTAGTAGGGCTTGCAACGGGGAGATCCCGGTGCGCCCCCGGGTGCGTCAGGCGTTCGAGCGGCAGCCGCCGGGCGAACGCTGCGCCCGGGCCGAGGCGTACAGGCAGACGGCCGCGGCCGTGGCCAGGTTGAGGCTCTCGGCGTGGCCGTGGATCGGAACGCGCACGACCTCGTCGGTGAGCGCGCGGGTCTCCTCCGGAAGCCCCCACGCCTCGTTGCCGAACACCCATGCGCCGGGCGCGCCCAGCGTGCCCTCGTCCAGCTCCTGGTCCAGGTCCCGCTCCCCCGCGCCGTCCGCGGCGAGCACCCGGACACCGGCCTCGCGCAGCCTGCCGACGGCCTCCTCGACCGGCACGCCGACCGCCACCGGCAGGTGGAACAGGCTGCCCACGGAGGCCCGGACGGCCTTCGGGTTGTAGAGGTCCACCGAGGCGTCGGTGAGCACCACGGCGTCCGCGCCGGCCGCGTCGGCGGTGCGCAGCACCGTGCCGGCGTTCCCGGGGTCGCGCACGTGGGCGAGGACCGCGACCAGCTTGGGGCGGGCCCTGAGCACCTCGTCGAACGGGGTGTCGATGAAGCGGCAGAGCGCCACGATGCCCTGCGGGGTCACGGTGTCGCAGATGTCGGCGATCACCTCGTCGGTGGCGGTCAGCACCGGCAGCCCCTCCGCCAGGGCGGCCTCGACGATGCCGGCGTGCCGCTCGGCGGCCTCCTGGGTCGTGTAGACCTCGACCACGGCGTGCTCGCCGCTGCCCGGCAGCCTGCCGAAGGCGACGGCCTCCCGGACGGCCTGCGGGCCCTCGACCAGGAAGCGGCGCTCCTTGCCGCGCTGGCTTCGCTTGGCCAGCCGGCGGGCGGCGACGACGCGCGGCGAGCGCAGGGAGGTCAGCAGGGGGGTGTCGGTGCTCGGCATGGTCTCGATCTCTGAGGGCGCTGAAGGAGGGGGGCGAAAGCAGGACCGGACCCGCAGGCGAGCCTGCGGGTCCGGTCAGAGCTCAACCGATCTCGGAAGATCAGGCGGCGTCCGCGGCGGCCTTCGGGGCGTTCACGTCGGCCGGCAGCGCCTTCTGGGCGACCTCGACCAGGGAGGCGAACGCACCCGGGTCGTTGACGGCCAGGTCGGCCAGCATCTTGCGGTCGATCTCGACGCTGGCGGCCTTCAGGCCCTGCACGAAGCGGTTGTAGGTGATGCCGTTGGCACGGGCCGCAGCGTTGATGCGCTGGATCCACAGCTGACGGAAGTCGCCCTTGCGCTTCTTGCGGTCGTTGAAGTTGTAGACCAGCGAGTGGGTGACCTGCTCCTTGGCCTTGCGGTACAGGCGCGAACGCTGGCCACGGTAGCCGCTGGCGCGCTCCAGGATGACCCGGCGCTTCTTGTGGGCGTTGACTGCCCGCTTGACGCGTGCCACTTGATTACTCCTTGGGTTGGACCACGGACTACTTCACGTGGTCCGTCATTCGAATGGGTCGGGAAGGATCAGCTGCCCCGCTCACGGCTCGCGCCGGGCGGGAGGGCGATCACTTGCCGAGAAGCTTCTTGATCTTCTTGGCGTCAGCGGGGGCCAGCTCGACGGTCCCGGCCAGCTTGCGGGTCAGCGTCGAGGGCTTGTGCTCCAGGAGGTGGCGGCGGCCGGCGCGCTCGCGCAGCACCTTGCCAGAGCCACTGATCTTGAAGCGCTTGCTGGCGCCACTGTGCGTCTTCTGCTTCGGCATTTCGCCGTATCTCCTCGTCAGTCCCGTCCGCGCCCGCGCGACGTGCGCCGCGCGGGCGTGAACTGGATGGATCTGCGGTGACCGGGCGGGACGCCCCGTCACCCTGGGGGCCGGTCTCCCGGGCCTCCTGGCCGGTGAGGGCTCAGGCGCCCTGGGAGGCGGCCGGCTGCTCGACCGGAGCGTCGGCCTCGACGGCCGGCGCCTCGGCCGGGGCGTCCTCGGCCTCGGTCACGACGTCCTCGACGTCGGTCACGACGTCCTCGATGTCGGTCACGACGTCCTCGTCCTCGATGTCCGCAGCGGCGTCGGGGCCGCCGGTGCGGCCCTGACGCTCGGCCTTGCGGGCGTCCGCGAGGGCGCGGGCCTCGGCCATCGCCTCGGTCTTCTTCTTGTGCGGGCCAAGAACCATGATCATGTTACGGCCGTCCTGCTTGGGCGAGGACTCGACGAAGCCCAGGTCCTGGACGTCGTCGGCGAGCCGCTGGAGCAGACGGAAGCCCAGCTCGGGGCGGGACTGCTCACGACCGCGGAACATGATCGTGATCTTGACCTTGTCGCCCTGCTTGAGGAACCGGACGACGTGACCCTTCTTGGTGTCATAGTCGTGCGGGTCGATCTTCGGCCGGAGCTTCATCTCCTTGATGACCGTGTGCGCCTGGTTCTTGCGCGCCTCACGGGCCTTCATGGCCGACTCGTACTTGAACTTGCCGTAGTCCATGAGCTTGCACACCGGCGGCCGGGCGGTCGCCGCGACCTCGACCAGGTCGAGGTCGTACTCCTGCGCGAGCTCCAGCGCCTTGGCAAGCGGCACGATGCCGACCTGCTCGCCGCTGGGACCGACGAGTCGCACCTCGGGGACGCGAATCCGGTCGTTGATGCGGGGCTCGGTGCTGATGGGGCCTCCTCGGTTGCACCTTCTGCGATGCGGCCGTCGGACGGCGGTCGCACGTAGTGGACTCGACCACTGGGCGGGGCTTCATTCGTGCTGCGCTGTCCGGCTACGTACACCGCCACACGAAAAAAGCCCCGCTCGGTACAAGCGGGGCTCCACACAACCGGGGGCTGCGCCCGGTGAGGGGCGCTGCGGCGACTCGGCGCCAGGGGCGCCCGTCGCGGACCGGGACCCGTCGGCCGCGAGGCCGACAAGGTGGGAGACTTTCGCGGTTGCCCTCTCGGGCCTCCTCAGTGGAGCCTCCACTTGCTGGCCGAGTGCCCATACGGGATCCCGGCCGGTCAGTCTCGAAGCTTACAGCGTCACGCGGTCGAACGCTATTCCGCCCCGGCGCGGACCCCCTTGTACGCTCCACGTGTACCCACACGGCACAACGGAACGAGCCACCCTTGAGCAGCGAGCCCACCCAGAACCCCGGCGCGGACGACGACGCGATCGGCTTCGACGACCTCACCCGCGACATCGCCGAGGTCCCGGCCGTCGAGGTGATCACCACCGTCGCCGTGCACCTGATGAGCGCCGCCGCGGTCAAGTGCGGTCTCGCCGAGGGCGGCGACAAGGACAAGGACCTGGACGAGGCCCGCAAGCTGATCACCGCGCTCGCCGGGCTGGTCACCGCCGGCGCCCCGGAGATCAGCAACTTCCACGCCGCGCCGCTGCGGGACGGGCTGCGCTCGCTCCAGCTCGCGTTCCGCGAGGCGTCCGTCGTCCCGGACGCGCCGGGCGCGGGGCCGGGCGAGAAGTTCACCGGGCCGGTCTACTCCTGAAGTCCGGACGGGGAAAAGGGGGAGGTCAGCCTACTAGTCTAGTAGGCTGACC
>NZ_JBHUAL010000090.1:0-34661 GCF_042789775.1 Kitasatospora sp. NPDC056800
GGGCCCGTCCGTACGGGCGGGCCCGCTGTCCGAACCGTCGACCGCTCCGCGCGCCCGGCCACCTGTCCCCACCGGTTCACCGGGGGGCTCCGGATACCGGCCGGAGCCCCGGTTCCTCGGCGCGGTCCGTCCGTACGGGCGGACCGTTCACGGGCCGCGCCTCAGACCGGGCGGTCCGGGCGCAGCAGGGCCACCCGCACCGAGCGGCGCGGGAGGGCGGCGGGCAGGGCGGCCAGCAGGGCGGCGGCGGTGAACACCGCGTAGTGCCCGGCCTCCACCCACGGTCCCGCCCAGCCGAGTTCGCCGTGGTGGTGCTCGGCGAAGGCGTTGCGGCAGAGCCAGGCGGCCAGGCCGATCAGCGGCGCGGCCGCCGGCCGGGAGCGGCGGCCGACCAGGGCGCACAGCGCCAGGTAGCCGACGTACGGCAACGGGCCCGAGTGCAGTTCGCCGAGGACGCCGAGCACCAGCGCCACTCCGCCGCCCGCGAGCAGCGCCACGCTGCCCGCGGTGCCGGCCGACAGCCGCTCCAGCACGGGGTGGTAGCGGGTGCCGCCGGGGCGGGCCGAGTACATCCGCACCGCGGACTACCGCTCCGCCGCGAGGAGTTCGGGCGCGGGCCCGACCGGCAGGTGCCAGCGGGTGCGGCGGTGCAGGGCCTCCAGGTCGTGCAGCAGCTCGGGGGCCGGGACGGTGAGCACCGGGCAGCCGGCCCGCCGGGCGCAGTACGCGGGCACCGCGCGCCGCAGCCGGCGGCGCAGCGGGCCGCCGCTGTGGCCGAGGACCAGCAGGTCGTCCGGCCGGTCGGCGATGTGCAGCAGGGCCGGGCCGGTGTCGCCGCGGACCAGCACCGGGCGCATCGGCACGCCGGGGTCGGCGCCGCCGAAGGCCGCGTCGAGGGCGCCCCGCAGCCGCTGGTCGGCGGCCTCCCGGACGGCGGCGAGCAGCGGCGGGCAGGGCGAGCGCCGGTAGCCGTGTTCGCCGCCGGGGGGCTCCCAGGCGAGCACCGGCACCAGGACGGCGCCGCGGTCGCGGGCCTCGGCGGCACCGCGGTGCAGTGCGGCCAGGCTCCCCAGCGAGCCGCTGACCCCGACCACCACCCTGGGTGCCGCGCCGTCCTCGTGCCGCCCGTTGCCGTGCATGTTCCGTCCTCGTGTGGTCGTGTTCTCCGTCGCCCCCCAGCCAACCGCCGCGCCGGGGCTGACCTGCGCTCCTTGACGGCTTCCTGACGTCCCGGAGGGCGTTCCCAACGCGCTCCATACGCGGCCCGCCGGGTTCCCGCGCCGCCGGGACCACCCGCGTCTCACCCGTTCGGCCTACTCAGCGGGCGAAGATCACCGCCGGATGGGTGGATGGAGACGGCCCGCCGGGATTCGGCATGCCCGCCGGGCGGTTCGATGTCGAACGTTCTAGGGAGCACGGGCTTGTACTACAGCAGCGGCAACTACGAGGCGTTCGCCCGGCCGAGGAAGCCCGAGGGGGCCGACCGCAAGCGGGCCTGGTTCGTCGGGTCGGGGCTCGCCGCACTGGCCGGGGCGGCGTTCCTGGTCCGGGACGGCCAGGTGCCCGGCGAGCGGATCACAATCCTGGAGCGCCTGAAGCTGGCCGGCGGCGCGCTGGACGGGATCGAGGTGCCCGAGAAGGGCTTCGTGGTCCGCGGCGGGCGCGAGCTGGAGGACCACATGGAGTGCCTGTGGGACCTCTTCCGCTCGGTGCCCTCGCTGGAGGTCGAGGGCGCCTCCGTCCTCGACGAGTTCTACTGGCTCAACAAGGACGATCCCAACTTCTCGCTCCAGCGGGTCACCGAGCGGCGGGGCCAGGACGCGCGCACCGACGGCCTGTTCGCGCTCGACGACAAGGCGCAGAAGGACCTGGTCCGGGTCTTCCTCGCGACCCGGGAGGAGCTGGAGGGCAAGCGGATCGACGAGGTCTTCTCGCGGAACTTCCTGGACAGCAACTTCTGGCTGTACTGGCGCACCATGTTCGCCTTCGAGGAGTGGCACGGGGCGCTGGAGATGAAGCTCTACCTGCACCGCTTCATCCACCACATCGGCGGCCTGCCGGACCTGTCCGCGCTGAAGTTCACCAAGTACAACCAGTACGAGTCGATGGTCCTGCCGCTGACCCGCTGGCTGACGGACCAGGGCGTGCGGTTCCGCTACGAGGTCGAGGTCACCGACATCGACTTCGACCTCGCCCCCGGCAGCGACGGCTCCCCCGGCCGCAAGCAGGCCACCCGGATCCACTGGCGGGAGGCCGGCCGGGAGGGCGGGGTGGACCTCGGCCCGGACGACCTGGTGTTCACCACCATCGGCTCGCTCACCGAGAACTCCGACGACGGCGACCAGCACACCCCGGCCCGGCTGGACGAGGGCCCGGCCCCGGCCTGGGACCTGTGGCGCCGGATCGCCGCCAAGGACCCGGCCTTCGGCCGCCCCGAGGTGTTCTGCGGCAACATCCCGGAGAGCAAGTGGGAGTCGGCGACCGTCACCACCCTGGACCCGCGCATCCCGCGCTACATCCAGAAGGTCGCCCGGCGCGACCCGTTCGGCGGCGGTGTGGTCACCGGCGGCATCGTCACCGCCCGGGACTCCTCCTGGCTGCTGAGCTGGACGGTCAACCGCCAGCCGCACTTCAAGCAGCAGCCCGCCGACCGGATCGTGGTCTGGGTCTACTCGCTGTTCGTCGACCGACCCGGCGACTTCGTGAAGAAGCCGATGCAGGACTGCACGGGTGAGGAGATCACCCAGGAGTGGCTGTACCACCTGGGCGTCCCGGTCGGCGAGATCCCCGACCTGGCCGCGAACGCCGCCCGCTGCGTGCCGGTGATGATGCCGTACGTGACGTCCTTCTTCCTGCCCCGGCACGCGGGCGACCGGCCGGACGTGGTGCCGGAGGGCGCCGTCAACTTCGCCTTCATCGGCCAGTTCGCGGAGACCACCCGGGACTGCATCTTCACCACCGAGTACTCCGTGCGCACCGGTATGGAGGCCGTCTACCGGCTGCTCGACGTCGAGCGCGGCGTGCCCGAGGTGTTCAACTCCACCTACGACGTGCGCAAGCTGCTCGCCGCCACCACCCGGCTCCGGGACGGCGCCGAACTCGACCTGCCCGGGCCGGAGTTCCTGCGCAAGCGGCTGCTGCGCCGGCTGGAGGCCACCGAGATCGGCGAGCTGATGCAGGAGTTCGGGCTGATCGAGGACGAGCGGAGGTAGCCGGAGCGCACTGTCGGCGCTGACGGCGGTGGGGGCGGGTCCCGGGACCCACCCCCACCGCTGCCCGTTCCGCCGTCCCGGGCCATGGCACCAGACGTGAATGGTGCTATCGTCACTAGCACCATGTTGCTGAAGCTGGACATCGGGGACACCCGACCACTGCACGAACAGGTCGCCGGCGCGATCAGACGAGCCGTCGCCGAGGGCGAGTGCGCCCCCGGGGACAAGCTGCCCCCGGCCCGGGAGCTCTCCCGGGCCCTGGGGGTGAACACCAACACCGTCCTGCGCGGGCTGCGCACGCTGCGCGACGAGGGGGTGCTGGAGTTCCGCCGGGGCCGCGGCATCACGATCGCGACCGGCGCCGACACCCGCTCCGAACTGGTGGACCGGGTACGGCAGTTGGTCGAGGACGCGGCCCGGGCCGGCTACAGCAGGAACGATCTCGTGGACATGATCAGGGGGATGTCGTGACGGACTCGGGGAACACCACGGAACCGACCACGGAGCCGGCCGCCGCGCGGCCACCGGCGGCCGGTGGCGCCGTCTGGGCCGCGGCGGCCTGGTCGGTCGGGGTGCTGGCGCTGCTGGTCGCCCTGCCGCTGGTGGCGCGCCACCGGCTGCCGGACCCACTGGCCACCCACTGGGGCGGGCGGGAACCGGACGGCTCGATGTCGCTGACGGCGGCCACGGTCTTCCCGGCCGCGTTCTGGGCCGTCCTGGTGCTGATCTCGGTGGTCCTGCGGCGGTACTGGGCCGGCCGGACGCCCGGGGCCGCGTCGGCGATGCTGGCGGCCGGCGGGGTGCTGCTGACGGGGGCGCAGGCCTCCATCGTGCACGCCAACCTGGACCGCGCCCGCTGGCAGGACGCCGCCCCGATGGGCATCGAGGTGGTCCTGATCCTGCTGGCCACCGGCCTCGCCGGGCTGCTGGCGGTGCTGGCGGGCCGGCGCTACGGCGGCCGTCCGGAGCAGCACCCCGCGGCCGGGGCACCGGCGCTGGAGGTGCCGCCGGGCGAGCAGGTTGTCTGGCTCTCCCAGGCCGCCAACCCGTGGCTGCAGCTGTCCGCCGCGGTGCTCGGACTGCTCTCGGTGGCGGGGGTGCTGCTCACCGCGAGCGGGGTCGTCGACCTGGACTGGGTGCTGGTGCTGCCGCTCGCCGTCGGCGCCCTCGCGCTCCTCGGCTGCTCCTCGGTACGGACCCGGGTGACCGCCCGCGGCCTGACCGTCGGCTTCGGCCCGTTCGGGTGGCCCGCCCGCCGCTGGTCCCCCGCCGAGCTCGACTCCGCCCGCGCCGAGCGGCGCACCGCCGCGCAGTCGGGCGGCTGGGGCTACCGGATCAACGGGCTCGGCACCACCGTGATGGTGCGCCCGGGCGTCTGCCTGGTGGTCCGCACCCGTCGGGGCACGGACTTCGCGGTCAGCGTCGACGACGCCGAGCGCGGGGCCGCACTGCTCAACGCGCTGATCGCCCGCACCCGGCAGCCCACCGGCTGAATCGTTTCGGCAGCGGGGTACCCGGCGGTCCGGTCACCACGACCGGGCCGCCTCGCCGTTCCGACTCCCCTCGCCGCACTCACCCCCGCTCCCCTCAGGACTCCCCCGCGCGCAGTTCGGTGGCGATCTGCCGCCGTCCGGCGACCAGCGTCTCCAGCACCACCCCGAGGCAGGCCACCAGCGTCAGGCCCGCGGTGGGCAGCAGCACCGGCAGCGGCGCGGGATCGAGGGAGCCGCCCGTCCCGGCCCCGACCAGGGTCGAGAGGTCGAAGGCCGGCCCCAGCAGGACGGCCGCCAGCACCGCGACCCCGGCGCCGCCGGCGGAGGCCGCCAGGGTCCGCGGCAGCGCCTCGGCGATGATCAGCGCCAGCCCCTGCCGTGGCCGAAGGCCCATGGTGCGCAGCCGGGCGAGCACCGCCGTACGGTCGGGCGCGGCCCGCAGCAGCGTCAACAGGACCGCGAGGACGGCGAATCCGGCGCTGGCCGGGGCCGCGTACCAGAACAGCCGTCCGGCGGCCTGCTGCAACGGGTCGTCGGCGAGCTGTGCGGCGTACTCGCGGCTGCTGCCGACCCGGTAGGCGGGCGGCAGTCCGTGGCTGCCCCGGCCGGCCGCAGCGGCCTCGTCCGCGATCAGCTTGTCGAGGCCGGTCGGCTCGACCAGGCCCCGCTCCAGGAGGAGCGACCTGATCCGCCCGGGGTCGAGGCCGTCGCCGACGGCCAGCCACCCGGTCCACCGGCCGAGTTCCGGCAGGCGCTCCACGGCGGGGCCGCTGGGCACCACGACGAACGGCTGCTCCGGCTCCGGCAGTGCCGGGGTCGCGGTGACGATCCCGGCGACGGTGGTGCGCAGTTCGCTCGCGGTGGACAGGTGCAGCGTCGGCGCGCCGGCGGCCAGCCGCGCGGCCAGGTCGCGGCTGAACAGCGCGGGTACCGGGGTGTCCGGGCCGCCGGGGGTGCCGGCGAGCTTCGCCGGGTCGAACGCGCCGGCCCCGAGGGTGCGGGCGATCGCGGCGTACGCGGTCGGCTCGGCGACCACCAGGGTCACCTTGGTGTAGTCGTTGGGGCCGGCGCCGACGAACCGCGCGCGCTGGTCCACCCGGACCGCGGTCGCGCTCCTGGCCCCCGGGAGTCCGCCCACGGCCTTGAGGAACGGGTCCGGCAGGGTCGCGTAGTCCGGGACGGAGACGGCGATGTCGCCGCCGGTCGCGACCCGTCCGGCGTGCAGCCTGCCGTGGTCCACGGAGGCGAGCAGGGTGGCGCCGAAGCCGGTCGCGGTGACGGCGATCAGCAGGGCGAGCAGCGGCAGCGCGGAGGGCCGGCGGCGCCCGGAGCCGTCCCGGGCGGCCCGGGCGAGGCCAAGGAAGCCGATCAGGCCCCGGCCGCGGCCGACGAGCGCGGCCAGCCGGCCGGTCGCCACCGGCTCGATCCGCGCCAGCAGCAGCCCGCCGGCGACGGCGAGCAGCAGCGGGGCGGCCACCAGCAGCGGGTCCACGCCCCGGCCGGAGTGGCCGACGCCGCGCCGGCGGACCTCGGCCACCGCCACGGCGGTGACGGCCAGCAGCGCGAGTTCGCCGACCACCCGGCGCCCGCGGCCGGTCGGCCGGGGGCGGTCCCACAGCAGGGCGGCGCGGGCCGGGAGGGCGAGCAGCGCGAGCAGGGTCGTGCCGAGGCCGGCCGCCACCGCGAGGCCCCAGCGCGGGGTGGGCAGCAGCACCAGGGCGAGCACCGCCCCGAGCGCGGCGGCGGGCAGCACGGTCACCGCGCCCTCGCCGAGCAGCCGTAGCAGCACCCCGCCGCGCGAGCCGCCGCGGGCCCGGAGCAGCCCGAGTTCGGCGGCGCGGCGGTCGATGCCGAGCGCGGCGGCCAGGCACAGCACCACCACGGCGACGCCCGCGACGCCGGCCGGCCCGATCGCGCTCAGCGCCATCGCGGCCCGGTAGCGCTCGGCCGCCCGGTCGAGGATGACGGGCAGCGTCGAGACGGACCGCAGGTCGGCGCGCCCGGTCGCGTCGGCCAGGGCCGCGACGCCCGGCCCGGACACGAGGGGCAGGACGTCGGCGCGGGTCCGCTCCAGCCGGTCGGCGCGCAGCGGGGCGGGGTCCACGGCCACCCGCCAGAAGTTCTGGACGGACGTGCCCCAGCCGGTCAGCCCGGCCAGGCTGTCGCCGTCGACGAAGCCGGTGGCCCCCAGCCAGTTGCCGTGCTCCAGGTCGATGTTCAGGCAGGGGCGGTCCGGGCAGCCGAGGCCGGTCCAGAACGGGTCCAGCGGGTCGTTGACCCGGAACAGGCCGGTCACCACGGCGGTCCGCCGGCTGTCGGGGCCGGTGCTGCCGCTGTCGACGACGTCACCGACCTTGATGCCGACCAGTTCGGCGGCCGTCCGGCTGACCATCACCGGCAGCGGGGCTCCGGCGGTGGCGGGGCCCGGGCGGCTGCCCTCGGTCAGGGTGACCCGGTCGGCGAGGCCGGCCAGGTGGGCCAGGGAGAGCCTGGGCGGGGCGCTGTCGCTCACCCGGCGGTAGCCCGGGTTGAACATCGGGACGGAATCGGTGACGGAGCCGTGCGCCAGGCCCGCCGGGGACAGCGCGAGCTTCCCGCCGACCCGTTCGACGAGCTGCCGGTCGACGGCGTCGAGGTCGGCGGCGGTGTCGCTCGGCCGGGCCTTGGAGGAGAAGTGCAGGCTGGTCGCGTGGATGCCCTGCCGGTGCACGTAGTCCCGCAGCGCCGCGTCCGCGCCCCGGTCGGTGACGCGGGGGACGGCCACGGACAGCAGGACAGTGACGAACGCGAGGGCCGCCGTCAACAGGGCGGTGCCCGGGTCGGCGCGCAGCCGGGTGCGGACCCAGTGCGCCGGGCGGTGGGCGGCCCCGGGGGTGCCGGCCTTGGCGGTCACGTCTCCTCCACGAGGCGCAGCAGGACGGCGGCCGCCGGAGGGGCCGCGGGTGGACGCGTCGTGCGCGCACCGCGCACGGATCACCGGCGACCGGTCGCCGGACGATGCTGTCAGATCCGATCACCGATCGGAAGGGAATGGTACAGATCGATCCCGGCTCGTCCAGGCACGGTTGGGGCTGGTGGGGGCCGTTGTCCCGCTCTCCGCGCGGGAGTTGAACCGTCGGGCCCTCCGGGTCCGTAGTGGATGGTCGTCCAGGGCGCTCCGGACGGTCATCGGGGGTCTAAACCGCTCAAATCGGTGGTGCTTCGAACGCCAATGCGGGTACACCAGTTGACGGTCGCTCAGGTGTGTGGCGGCGCCCGTCCGACGCCGCCCCACCCCGTCCCGCGCGGCCGGAGGACGAGCGGGCCCACGCGCCCGTGCGAAAGGCAAGGAGGCGTCCGTGACTCACGACGTGCGCACGCAGAACTCCCCCGCTGTCCGGCGGAGCACCCAGGACGTTCGGACCATCGCGATCCTGCGCCTCGGCGTCGGCCTGATCGGCATCCTGCTGCCGATGGCCCTGCCGTTCGGCAACTGGCTGGCCGCCGAGCTGACGGGGCGCGGCACCGACGGCTTCTGGCCGAACTCGATGAGCGGCGCGTACTACACCGACACCCGGAACGTCTTCGTCGGCGCGCTGTGCGCCCTCGGGGTGTTCCTGATCTGCTACCGCTTCGACCGCCGGGACGACCGCTGGAGCACGGCGGCCGGGTTCTTCGCGCTCGGGGTCGCGCTCTGCCCGACGTACACCGGGGGCGGGTCCGGCCTCGACCGCACCGTCGGGGTGTTCCACCTGGTCTTCGCCGGCCTGCTGTTCGTCATGCTGGCGGTCTTCTGCCTCTACTCCTTCCGCAACCCCCGCTCCGCCCAGCCGGCCCGGGTGGGCACGGCGTACCTGGTGGCCGGGGTGGTGATCCTGGCCGCCCTGGCGCTCTCGCTGCTGGCCGGGGTGACGGGCGTCGGCTCCGACTGGCCGGTGCGGCCGCTGTACCTGGGCGAGTGGCTGGCCACCTGGGCCTTCGGCCTCGCCTGGACGGGCGCCGCCCTCGAACTCGCGGCGCACGGGCGGCGCGACGCCGACAGCGCCGTGGTCCCCCGTCAGCCGGGCGCCGACGCGCTCGACCCGAAGCACCCGGAGGCGCACGCCTGAGACCCTGTCATTCCCGTGCGGCGGGCGACCGTTACCATGCGCACCATGAACCGCCACCAGGGCGGTTGGTGACGGATGCCCAGCGGCGGGAGAACGAACATGGCGAACGAGGTCCGGGCAGAGCACGGTCCGCGCGAGGACTACCCGTCGGTGGACCTGCGGATGGACGTTCCGCACTCCGCCCGGGTCTACGACTACCTCATCGGCGGAAAGACCAACTTCGAGGCGGACCGGGTCGCGGCGCACGCCTCGGTGCGGGCCTGGCCGGCGCTGCCGACCTCGATGCGCACCACCCGCGAGTTCATGCAGCGCTCGGTGCGCAGACTCGCCGAGCAGTACGGCGTACGGCAGTTCCTCGACATCGGCACCGGCATCCCGACCTCGCCGAACGTGCACGAGGTCGCCCAGGCGGTCGACCCCGAGGCCCGGGTCGCCTACGTGGACAACGACCCGATCGTGCTGACCCACGCGCGGGCCCTGATGGACAGCACGCCCGAGGGCCGCACCTGTTACGTGGAGGCCGACTTCCGCGACCCGGAGTCGATCATCGGCAACCCCCGGCTGCGCGAGGTGCTCGACTTCTCGCAGCCGGTGGCGCTGTCGCTGATCGCGATCGTCCACTTCGTGCTGGACGAGGACGACCCGCAGGGCATCGTGCGCCGCTTCATGGACGCCCTGGCCCCCGGCAGCTTCCTCGCCCTGACGGTCTTCACCGGGGACACCGACCCGGTGGGCGTGGGCGGCGTCGGCCGTGAGTACAACGCGCGCGGCATCCCGCTCCAGATCCGCGACAAGGCCGAGACGGAGGCCTTCTTCGACGGCTACGAGCTGCTCGACCCGGGCGTCACGCTGGTGCACCACTGGCGGCCGGACGCCGGTGCCGCGCCCGTCCGCGACCAGGACATCGCGATGTACGCGGGCGTGGCGATCAAGCGCTGAATCGTTTCTGCGGCGGGCCCGGTCAGCCGGACACCGAGACCAGGCCCGCCTCGTAGGCCAGGATGACCAGCTGCACCCGGTCCCGGGCGTCGAGCTTGGCCAGCAGCCGGGTCATGTAGGTCTTGACGGTCGCGATGCTGAGCACCAGTTCGGCGGCGATCTCGGTGTTGGACAGGCCCCGGCCGACCAGGGTCAGGATCTCGCGCTCGCGCCCGGTGATCGCCGCCAGCCGCCGCTCGGCTGCGACGGCGGCGGCAGCAGCGGTGACACCCCGGGCACCCGGCCCGGGCCCGCCGGTCCCCGACCGCGACGGGCGGCCCCCGACGAACGCCCCGATCAGCCGCCGGGTGACGCCCGGCGCGATCAGCGCGTCCCCGGCGGCGACCACCCGCACCGCGCCGAGGATGTCGTCCAGCGCCATGTCCTTGACCAGGAAGCCGGACGCCCCGGCGTGCAGCGCCGCGTACACGTGCTCGTCCTCGTCGAAGGTGGTGAGCACCACCACCCTGGTCGGCCCGCCGTCGGCGGTCACCAACCTGGTCGCCTCGATGCCGTCCATGCCGGGCATCCGGATGTCCATCACCACGACGTCCGGCCGCAGTTCGGCGGCCAGCCGGACGGCCTCCGCCCCGGTGCCGGCCTCGCCGACCACCTCGACGTCCGCCGTCTCCGCGATCACCATCTCCAGCGCGGCGCGCACCAGCGGCTGGTCGTCGACCAGCAGGACCCGGATCACGCGCCCACCTCCCCGGCCGACAAGCCCGACGAGCCCGGTACCGACACCGCCACCGGCACCGGCAGCCGGGCGGCCACCCGGAAGCCGCCCCCGGGCAGCGGCCCGGCCTCGAACTCGCCGCGCAGCAGGGCGACCCGCTCCCGCAGCCCGGCCAGCCCGAACCCGCCGCCGGCCCCCCGGACCGGACCCAGGCCCCGGCCCCGGTCGGTGACCTCGACGGACAGCTCCCCCGCCGTCCGGTGGTCCACCGCCACCACACAGGCGTCGGTGTCCGCGTGCCGCACCACATTGGTGACCGACTCCTGGACGATCCGGAAGGCCGCGAGGTCCACCTCCGGCGGCAGCGGCCCCGGTTCACCGCGCCGCCGCAGCTCCACCCGCACCCCCGCCGCGGTGGTCGCCCCGGCCAGCCGGTCGAGGTCGGCCAGGCCCTGCGGCACCGGGGCCGAGGCCTCGCCGTCGGCCTCCCGCAGCGCGACCAGCATCCGGCGCAGCGCCGCCAGGGTGTCCCGCCCGGCCGCCTCGATCTCGCCCAGCGCCTGCTTGGCCCGCTCCGGCCGACGGTCGATCACCCGGCGGGCGGCGCCCGCCTGGAGGGCGACGATGCCGAGGCTGTGCGCGACGGTGTCGTGCATCTCGCGGGCGATCCGCAGCCGTTCGGCGGTGACCGCCTCCTCGGCCGCCCGGGCGCCGAGCGCCGCCGCGTGCTCCCGGTTCTGCCGCCCCGAGCGGCCGACCAGCCAGGCGACCAGCGCGAACAGCGCGGCGCCGTCGGCCGAGCCGATGTGGGTGCCGGTGAAGATGCCCACCGTGTTGCCGTGCACCATGCCGATGTGCGCCACCAGGAGGGCCATCACCAGCGTGAAGGCGGCCCGCGAGGTGCGGCGCGGCCGGGTCGCGGTGATCAGGCAGAGCGCGACGTCCACGGCGAGCAGCGCGCCGGGCGGCACCTGGGCGCCGCCGGCCCACCCGTCGGTCTCGGTGAACGCGGCGATCAGCAGCAGGACGACGGAGAGCACTGGCAGCCGTCGCACCAGCGCCGCGCCCGCGAAGGCCACCACCGTGTCGGCCAGGGTGAACGCCCAGCCGCCGTGCGCGGCGGCGCCGGGGTGCTGCGAGGCGTCGCCGCCGAGCCGGACGGCGGGGTAGCCGGCGGCCACGCACCAGGCGAGGCCGACCCAGACCTCGGGCGGGACGCGCCGGAGCAGCGGCGGGGAGGGCGTCGATGACATGGTCCAAGATCGTAACGACGGTCCGGCGAGGCCGTCATCCAGCCGTGGTTGTACGGCCGGGGGTGACCGGCACTGTCGACGCCGGTCCGATGCTGCCGTACGGGCCGGACGGGCACCGTGGAGCCCATGATCGAAGTCACCGAGCTGACGAAGCGCTACGGCCGCGGCCACCGCGTCCGCACCGCCGTCGACCGTCTCTCCTTCACCGTCCGGCCCGGCCGGGTCACCGGCTTCCTCGGCCCCAACGGCGCCGGCAAGTCCACCACCCTGCGGCTGGTCCTCGGCCTGAGCGCCCCCACCTCCGGCGCCGTCACCGTCGACGGCCGCCCCTTCCGCGGCAGGCCGCGCGGCCTGCGGCACGCCGGCGCGCTGCTCGACGCGGGCGACGCCCACGGCGGGCGGACCGGCCGGGCCCACCTGCGGGCGCTCGCCCGCACCAACGCGATCCCGGCCGCCCGGGTCGAGCAGGTGCTGCACGAGGTCGGGCTCGCCGAGGCGGGCGGGCGCCGGATCGGCGGCTACTCGCTGGGCATGAGGCAGCGGCTCGGCATCGCCGGCGCGCTGCTCGGCGACCCGCCGGTGCTGCTCTTCGACGAACCGCTCAACGGGCTGGACCCGGAGGGCGTGCTCTGGGTGCGCGGGCTGTTCCGCCGGCTCGCCGCCGAGGGGCGCACCGTCTTCGTCTCCAGCCACATGATGGCCGAGATGGAGCACACCGCCGACCACCTGGTGGTGGTCGGACGCGGCCGGCTGATCGCGGACGAGAGCCTGTCCGCGTTCGCCGCCCGGGCCGGCCGGGGCACCGTCACCGTCCGGGCCGCCGAACCCGACCGGCTGGCGGCCGTGTTGACGGCGGCCGGCGCCGCCGTGCGGCCCGGCCCGGACGGCGCCCTCGCGGCGACCGGCGTGGACGCCACCCGGATCGGCGAACTCGCCCTGGAGCACCGCCTGTTGCTGCACGCCCTGACCCCCAGGGGCGCCTCCCTGGAGGAGGCGTTCATGGACCTGACCGCCGACAGCGTCGAGTACCCCGCCGGAGAGCCCCGTTGAACACCTCCTCGAACACCCCGCTGGGCACCGTTCCCGCGGACACCAGCACCGACACCCGCACCGACCCCCGCACTGGCGCCCGCGCCGCCGAGCCGCGCGCCCGGTTCGGCGACCTGCTGGCCGCCGAGTGGATCAAGTTCTGGTCGCTGCGCTCCGTCCCCTGGGTGCTCGGCCTCAGCGCCCTGGCGATCGTCGCCGCCGGCCTCAAGTCCGCGCTGTACACCCGCGACCACTACACGCCGGGCGAGGACGACCCGGTGATGATGGCGCAGGTGGCGCTGAACAACGCCTTCGGCGCCGCCTCCGCCGACATCCTGATGCTGGTCGCGGGCGGCCTCGGCGCGCTCGTCATCACGGGCGAGTACGCGACCGGGCTGATCCGCACCACCCTGGCCGCCGTGCCCGACCGCCGGGCGGTGCTCGCCGCCAAGGCCTGCGTGCTGGCCGCCGTGCTGTCCGGCTACGGCGTGCTCGCCGTCGGCGCCTCCTTCGGCATCAGCCAGGCGGTCCTGTCCGGGACCGGCATCGGGCAGTCCGTCACGGACCCGGCCGCGCTGCGGTACGTCGCGGCGGCGGTGCTGTTCGGCCCGGTCTGCGCCCTGGTCGGACTCGGCCTCGGCGCGCTGATCCGGCACAGCGCGGGGGCCGTGGTGGGCACCGTCGTGGTGCTGTTCTTCATCCCCTCGCTGGTCACCGAGCGCTACCGGTGGAGCGCCGACCTGCTGCACGCCCTGCCGCTGTCCGCCTGGCAGCGCCTGGCCCGGACCACCCTGACGGGCCTGCGGCCGTCCGAGTACCCGGCCACCGTCACGGGGGCCTGGACCACCTACGCGGTGTGGGCGCTGGCGTCGGTCGCCGTCGCGGCGGCCGCCGTCCACCGCCGGGACCACTGACGGGACCACCGCCGGGACCGCTGACGGCCGATCCGCGCGCCGGGCCGCCCTGCCGGCGCGCTACGGCCGCCCGGTGCGCTCCTACGGCCGGCCGCCCCGGCCCGAAGCCAGGTCGGCGACCGCCACCAGCAGCGCCGCCAGCACCAGCCCGGCCGCGACCGTCACGCCCAGCTGGAACGCCAGCGACCAGTCCGGGCGGGGCCCCGCGGCATGGGCGAAGAACACCGAGCCGACGACGGCGATGCCCACCGCCGAGCCGACCCGCTGCGCGGTCTGCAGCACCCCGCCCGCGCTGCCCGCCCGGGCCACCGGCACCTGCTGGAGGGTCAGCGTCTGGTTCGGGGCGATCACCAGTCCGCTGCCCACCCCGGCGACCAGCAGCGGCAGCGCCGTCGTCCAGCCCACCCGGGGCCCCGACCACAGCTGCACCGCGAGCGCCGAGGCCAGCAGCCCGGCCAGCACCAGCACCAGTCCGGCCACCACCAGCCGCCGCCCCAGCCGGCTCACCAGGCGCCCGCCCACCGCCGCGGACACCCCCGAGCCGACCGCGAACGGCGTGATCGCCAGGCCCGCCGTCAGCGCCGAGTAGTGCAGGCCCGCCTGGAGGTAGAGCGTGAAGATGAAGAAGATCGCGGTGAACCCGGCGAAGTACACCAGCGACAGCAGCACCCCCGCCGCGTACGGCCGCACCGCAAACAGCGCCATGCTCACCAGCGGTTCGCGCCGCCGCCCGTAGTGCAGCTCCCAGCCGACGAAGGCGGCGAGCAGCACCGCCGCCAGCGGCAGCAGCAGCCAGCGGGTCGGGCCGTGCCACTGCTGCGCCTGGACGAACGGCAGCAGCAGCGAGACCGTCCCGGCGCCGAGCAGCAGCACGCCGACCGGGTCGAAGTCCCGGTGCCCGGCCCGGTCGCCGGCGGGCGGGGGCGCGGGGAGCAGCCGGTAGGCGACGGGCAGCGCGGCCACGCCGATCGGCAGGTTGACCAGGAACACCCAGCGCCAGCCGTCCTGCGGGCCGACCACGTGGATCAGCAGCCCGCCGAGCAGCGGCCCGACGGCGGTGGACAGCCCGATCGTCGCGCCCAGCGCGCCGAAGGCCCGGCCGCGCTCGGGGCCCTGGAACAGCACCTGGATGAAGCCGGACACCTGCGGCACCAGCACCCCGCCGGCCGCGCCCTGGAACAGCCGGGCCAGCACCAGCCACTCCTGGCTCTGCGCCGCCCCGGCGAGCGCGCTGGCCACGGTGAACAGGGCGAGCCCGGCGAGGAAGACGGCCCGCCGGCTGCGCGCGTCGCCGAGCCGCCCGGAGGGCACCAGCACCAGGCCGAAGGCCAGCGCGTAGCCGCTGAGCACCCACTGCAGGCCGCTGTCGGACATGTGCAGCCCGGCCCGTACGGTCGGCAGCGCGACGTTGACGATGCTGACGTCCAGCAGGGTCATGAAGCCGGCGACCAGGCAGACCGCGAGCGCCCGCCAGCGACGGGCGGCGGCCCGGCCGCCCACGGCGGTGGCGCCGGGCTGAGCCGGGTGCGCGGTGCTGCGCGGGGGGTCGGCGTTCATGGGAGCCCCTTCCCGGGGGCCGGGGCGTCGTGGCACCCGGACGAACGTCGGTCGGCTTCGACCGGCTTCGAATCAGATTCGTTCGAATTCGCTCGGCTTCGTCCGGCTCATCGTCGCCCGGCCCGTCCGGGGCCGCCACCGGGACCGCCACCGGGTCACCGGCCGGGCCTCGACCGGGCCTCGACCGGGAAGGCCGCCCGGGCCGCCGTCACCCGGCCTCACCCGGACGGCCGAACCGGATCGCGGCCGCCGCCCGCACCCCGGAGGCTGACGGCATGACCGTCGCCACCGAGACCCCGCCCTCCGCCCCTCCGGTGCTGGACGTCCGGCAGCGGAACGTCGTCTTCGCCACCATCGTGCTCGGCATGCTGCTGGCCGCCCTCGACCAGACCATCGTCGGCACCGCCCTGCCCACCATCGTCTCGGACCTCGGCGGGGCCGCGCACATGTCCTGGGTGGTGACGTCCTATCTGCTGGCCGAGACGGTGGCCACCGTCCTGGCCGGCAAGTTCGGCGACCTGTACGGGCGCAAGCTGCTGTTCCAGATCTCGGCGATCGTCTTCGTCGGCGGCTCGTTCCTGTGCGGGCTGTCCACCAACATGACCCTGCTGATCGCCTGGCGGGCCGTCCAGGGCCTCGGCGCGGGCGGCCTGATGGTCACCGCCATGGCCCTGATCGCGGACGTCATCCCGCTGCGCGAGCGCGGCAAGTACCAGGGCGCGATCGGCGCGGTGTTCGGCGTGGCCACGGTGATCGGGCCGCTGCTGGGCGGGCTGTTCACCGACCACCTGTCCTGGCGCTGGGCGTTCTACGTCAACGTGCCGATCGCGGTCGTGGTGGTCGCCGCGGCCGCCCGGACCATCCCCTCGGTCCGCTCGGCGACCCGCCCGGTCGTCGACTACCTGGGCATCGTGCTGGTCGCGGTCGGCGCCGGCGCGCTGATCCTGGCGACCAGTTGGGGCGGCAACGAGTACCCCTGGGGCTCCGGGGTGATCATCGGCCTGTTCGTCGGCGGCGCGCTGGCGCTCGGCCTGTTCTGCTGGGTGGAGACCCGGGCCGTCGAACCCATGCTGCCGATGCGGCTGTTCCGCAACCCGGTGTTCACGGTCTGCTCGGTGCTCAGCTTCATCGTCGGCTTCGCCATGCTCGGCGCGCTGACCTTCCTGCCGACCTTCCTCCAGTACGTGGACGGCGACTCGGCGACCGTCTCCGGCGTCCGGACGCTGCCGATGGTGATCGGTCTGCTGATCGCCTCGGTCGGCAGCGGCAACGCCGTCAGCAAGACCGGGAAGTACCGGCTGTTCCCGATCGTCGGCACCGCGGTGATGGCCGTCGGCCTCTACCTGCTCTCCCGGCTGGAACCCGGCACCGGCACCGCGCTGGCCTCGCTCTACATGTTCGTGCTCGGCGCCGGCATCGGGCTGAGCATGCAGGTCCTCACCATCGCCGTGCAGAACACCGTCGACTACGCCGACCTCGGCACCGCCACCTCCGGGGTGACCTTCTTCCGCACCATCGGCAGCTCCTTCGGCACCGCCGTGTTCGGCACCATCTACGCCAACAGTCTGAAGACCGAACTCGCCCACGGGATCGGCACCGCCGCCCGGCTCACCGGCGCCGACCCGGCCGTGCTCGCCCACGCGGCAGAGAGCCCGCAGGGCCTGCACCGCCTGCCGGCCGACCAGGCCGCGCCGATCGTCCAGGCCTACTCCGACGCCCTGCACACCGTGTACCTGTGGACCATCCCGGTGGCCGTGGTCGGCTTCGTGGTGGCGCTCTTCCTCAAGCAGGTACAGCTGCGCGACACCGCCCGGGCGGGCTCCACCGACATGGGCGAGGGCTTCGCCCAGCCGACCACCGCCGACTCCGACCCGCACCTGGAGTACTCGGTCTGCAAGATCGTCCGCGGGGTCGACCTCGACACCGTCCGCACCATCGTCTCCGGCGCCGACACCCGGGTGGACCTCGCCGGGGCCTGGGCGCTGATGGAGGTGGCCGGCCACAAGAAGGCCGTCGGCCACGCCTCGCTCGACCTCATCGCCGCCCGCAAACGGGTACCGCCCGAGGTCCTGGAACCGGTCTTCGACCGGATGGCCGCCGAGGGCTACCTCCGCCGAGACGGCGACCGCCTCTCCCCCACCGAGGCCGGCACCCACGAGGTCCGCACCCTCGCGGGCGCCTGGTCCGACTGGCTCAACGCCCGCCTCGACGCCGACGCCGGCCGCCCCCGCAGCCCCCGGCTCAGGGCCGCCGCCGACACCATCGCCTGGCGCCTCCTGGTCGAGGACCTCGCCAACGGCCTCCCCGCCCACGCCCGCCCCAAGGACGACGCCAAGGTCTGACAGCACGCCGCCCCCGCCCGGGGATGGGCGGGGGCGGCGGCGGTGGTGGGGTCAGCGGGAGGCCTCGGCGGGGGCGGTGCGGCGGGAGGAGAGGGTGATCACGGCGAGGCTGGCGAGGGCGAGGGCCGTCACCACGCTGAGCATCACGGTGTAGGAGGCCAGCGAGGAGAGCGCCGCGAGCACGGCGGGGAGCAGGAAGCCGGAGTAGCAGAGCGCGTAGTAGACGCCGGTGATGCCGGCCAGGTCGTCGGGGGTGACGATGCGCTGGATCTCCAGCAGGCCGGAGACCACCCCGATGCCGTAGGCGGCGCCGAGGAGGACCGCGCCGGCCAGGCCGAGCAGCGGGGAGCGCAGCGCCGCGTCGGCGGCGCAGACGGCCATGCCGCAGGCCATCAGCACCATGGAGACGATGACGCCGCGCGCCGAGGAGAGCGAGTCCAGGCGCTTGGCGAAGGGCTGGACGAGGGCGCCGGTGCCGAGGGTGAGGACGGTCAGCAGGGTCGCGTAGGCCAGCGACCAGTGGCCGAGCCGGTCGCCGACCAGCTGCGGGGTCACCGCGTACGCGACGCCGGCCGAGCCGAACACCCAGGGGGCCATCGGCAGGACCACCCGGACGAAGCGCCGGTGCCCGGCCGCCGGGACCTTGAGGTCGGCCCAGAGGCCGCGGACGGCGGCGGTCGCCCGCGCCCGGGTCTCGACGGCCTTCGGGAGCAGGAACAGCGCGGGCAGGGTGACCAGCAGGTGGGCGAGGTACGGGGTGACCATCGGCCAGGGGCCCCACTGGGCGAGCACGCCGGCCACCCCGGCGCCGAGGCCGAAGCCGAGGGTCAGGGCGAGGGAGGCGCGGCGGGCGCCGGCCCCCTGGTCGGCGGCCGGGTCGTGCGGGGCCTGGGAGAGCTCCTTGACCCAGCTGGTGCCGACGGCCATCGCGATGCCGACGGCTATGCCGGTGAGGAACCGCCCGGCGTAGATGGGGACTTCACCGGTCACGCCGCCGCACAGCACCCCGCTGGCGGCGAGCGAGGCGGCCACCGCGCCGATCATCAGCGGGCGGCGCCCGTAGCGGTCCGAGGCGGCGCCGCCGACCAGCAGTCCGGGGACCAGCCCGAGGACGTACGCCCCCAGGAAGGCGTCCACGGTGACCTCCGAGTAGCCGCCGAGGTGGCGGTACATCAGCAGCAGCGGGGTGAACTGGTTGCCGCCCCACCCGCAGCAGAACATGGCCAGGGCGGCGAGCAGCCACGGCCGCCCCCGGCCGGAGGGTGCGACGGGACCGGCGGACGGTGGCCGGGTGGTGCTCATGGTGGTGCTGCTCCTTGTCGGATGGGAGGTCCCGGCGGTCCGTCGGGGCTGTGCGCGCGAAACGCCCGTCGGTGCGCGAACGCGTCGGCGCGCGATGGGGGAAGGTCAGCGGTCGGTGACGGCGCGGTGGGCGTCCAGGTGGGCGCGTAGGGCGGCGGTGAAGCCCTCGGCGTCGCGGGCGGCGATCCGTTCGACGAGCACGGTGTGCTCCTCGACCAGCGAGGCCAGCCGCTGCCGCTGCCCCTCCGGCTGCACCTGGAGCAGCTGGACGGCCATCCGGCGCTGGCGGTCGCGCAGCGCCCCGTAGAACCGTTCGGCGAGTTCGTTGCCGGAGGCCGTCACGATGCCCCGGTGGAAGGCCTCGTCGGCGTCGGCGAAGGCGCCGAGGTCGGCCCGGCGGGCGGGTTCGCGCTGCTGGTCGATCAGCTCGGACAGCTGCCGGACGAGCGCGTCGAGGCCGTCGGGGCGGCGGGTGATCCGGCGGACGGCGGTGCTCTCCAGCGCCTCGCGCAGTTCCAGCACGTCCTCGGCCTCACCGGGGCCGACCGGCACCACGACGGCTCCGCGCTTGGGGAAGAGCTGGAGCAGGCCCTCGGCCTGCAGCCGCAGGAAGGCCTCCCGGACCGGGGTGCGGCTGAGCGAGGCGCGCTCGGCGATCTCGCCCTCGCTGATCAGCGTGCCGCCGGGGAGGCCGCCGCCGAGGATGAGGTCCTTGGTCAGGTCGTACGCGCGGTCCGCGGCCGGGACGCGGGCGGGGGGCAGGGTGTCGGCCATGGACCACACCGTAGCACCATAGATGCAAGCTTAGATGCAACAGTCCGGCCAGAGCCGTGAACCGGGCCGGAGCATCGGTTTCGGTACTGCTCAGGGCCGGAAGAATGCGCTTTCTCACCCCCTCCCGCAGGGCCGAGGATGGGCGGGGCCAACCAGCCTGCCGGGAGGAAGCCTTGTCCCCTGTGTCCCCAGCCCTGCCGCCCCTCGACCCGGCCCTGCCGCCCGTCGACCCGGGCCTGCCGCCCGTCGACCCGGGCCTGCTGCCGCTCACCGCCGAGTTCCGCCCCGAGGGCCTGGCCGTCGGCGGCGTGCTCCTGGACGAGGCGGCCCGCCGGTACGGCACGCCGCTGTTCGTCTACGACGAGGAGCACCTGCGCCGGCGCTGCCGGGAGGCGGTGGCCGCCTTCGGCCGGGGCAACGTCGCCTACGCCTCCAAGGCCTTCCTGTGCACCGCGATGGCCCGCCTCGCCACCGAGGAGGGCCTGCTGCTGGACGTCGCCTCCGGCGGCGAGCTGCGCACCGCGCTGTACGCCGGGGTCGACCCGGACCGGATCGTGCTGCACGGCAACAACAAGGACGAGGCCGAGCTGCGCACCGCGCTGACCGTCGGCCTGCGCCACATCGTGGTGGACAGCTTCGACGAGCTGGACCGGATCGAGCGGCTGCACCGCGAGGAGGGCCTGCCCCCGGCCCGGGTCCAGCTGCGAGTGGCGCCCGGGGTCGCGGCCGGCGCCCACCAGGCCATCCAGACCGGCGGCCACGACTCCAAGTTCGGCTTCGGCCTGGCCGACGGCGCCGCCGCGGCCGCGGTGCGCCGCGCCCGGGGCTCCGCCGCCGTACGGCTGGAGGGCGTCCACGCCCACGTCGGCTCCCAGGTGCTGGACCCGGCCGAGCTGGCCGACGGCGCCGCCGCGGTGGCCCGGTTCGCGGTGGAGCACGGACTGCGCCGGCTGACCGTCGGCGGCGGCCTGGGCGTGGCCTACCTGAGCGGGCAGAGCGCCCCCTCCTTCGCGGTCTGGGCCGAGCGGGTCCGCGCGGCGGTGCGCGGCGCGGGCTGGAGCGGCGAGGTGGGCGTCGAGCCCGGCCGCTCGATCGCCGCCCGGGCCGGGCTGACGCTGTACCGGGTCGGCACCGTCAAGCGGATCGAGGGCGTGCGCACCTACGTCAGCGTGGACGGCGGGATGAGCGACAACCTGCGCCCGGCGCTGTACGGCGCCCGCTACGAGGCCTTCCTGCCGCGCTGCCCCGAAGCGCCCCGGCCGGGGCACGCCCGGCTGGTCGGCAAGCACTGCGAGAGCGGCGACATGATCATCGACGACGCCGCGCTCCCCGCCGACCTGCGGGTCGGCGACCTGCTGGCCACCCCGGTGACCGGCGCCTACGGCTACGCCATGGCGTCCAACTACAACAAGCTGCCGCGGCCCGCCGTGGTCTTCGTCCGCAACGGCGAGGCCCGCCTGGTGGTGCGCCGGGAGACCGAGCACGACCTGCTCCGGCTGGACGTGGCCGCCGGCGACGGCCTCGGGGAACCGGTGGCTGCGCAGCGGTCGCATGCCGTCTAACCTGGGCCGATGCTGAACAGCGCCCGACTGCACGTCCTCCTGGAGATCGCCCGCCGGGGCACCATCGTGGCCGCGGCGCAGGCCCTGCACCTGAGCCCGTCCGCCATCTCGCACCAGCTCGCCCGCCTGGAGCAGGAGCTGGGTGTCGCGCTGGTGGAACGGGCTCCGCAGTCCCTGCGCCTGACGCCCGCGGGTGTCCGGCTGGCCGAGCACGCCCAGGCGATCGCCGATCTGATGGCCGTCGCCCAGGACGACCTGCGGGCGCACGCCGAGGGCGCGGCCGGGGTGCTGCGGATCGGCTTCTTCGCCTCCGCCGGGCTGGACCTGCTGCCCCGGGCGCTGGCCGCGTTCTCCGCCGCGAACCCGCAGGTGGAGCTGGAGCTGATCATGGGCCAGCCGCACGAGCTGGTCCCGGACCTGGAGGCCGGCCGGCTGGACGCGGCCGTCGTCTTCGAGCACCCGCTGGACCCGTGGTGCCGCCAGGCGGCGGTGGACGTGCGGATGTACTTCGAGGAGCCGCAGCTGGTCGTGGTGCCGCTGCGGCACCGGCTCGGGCGGCGCTCGCTGGTGCGGCTGGCCGAGCTGGAGGGCGAGAGCTGGATCGGCACCCACGGCGGCAGCACCGGCGAGCCGGTGCTCGAACGCGCCTGCGCGGCCGAGGGGTTCCGCCCCCGGGTGCGCTGCCGCAGCGACCACTACCAGGTGACCATCAACCTCGCGCGGGCCGGCATGGGCGTCGCGCTGATCCCGGCGCTCGGTCTGGCCGACAGCGCCGGGGTGCACGTCTGCCGGCTGGACCACCCGCAGCTGCACCGCCGGATCGGCGTGGCCACCCGGACCACCAACCGCAACCCGGTGCTGCGGTCCTTCCTCGCCGAACTCGGCGCGGCGGCCGGGGAGATCAGGTCGCTGCTCGACATGCGCTGGGCCTGACCTCCCCGGCCCGGGCGTCCCCCGGCCCGGACCATGCCCGGCCCTGACCTCCCCGGCCCGGAGCCCGTCAGGCCGGCCGCTGGGCCCAGGCCGCGAGGGCGCCGCCGACGTCCCGGATGGCGTGCACGGCGGCCCGCTCGGTGCTGGGCCCGAGCGCCACGTCCCAGTGCGCGACGACCGCGTAGGCCACCCGCCGGGCGCCCACGATGACGCCCGCGTCGGCCCGCACCCCGGTGTCCGTACCGGTCTTGTTGGCCACCAGCAGGCGGCCGGGCAGCGGTTCGGGGAAGCCGGGGGCGTACGGGTCGTGGTCGATCAGCGCGGGCACCAGCCCGTGGTCGGTGTTGGCGCGCATCCAGCCGAGCAGCCGGGCCGAGGCCCCCGGGGTGGCCATGGTGCCCCGGACCGCGAGGGCCACCAGGCGGGCCAGGTCGCGGGCGGTGCCGGTGGCGAAGACCGGCGGGAGGTCCGGCCCGCGCTCGTCGCGCACTCGGTCGTGCAGGGTGAGCCGTTCCAGCCCGAGGTCGTGGGCCAGCCGTGCGGTGGCCGGCAGGCCGACCAGCCGCAACAAGGCGTTGGTGGCGGTGTTGTCGCTGACCGCGGCGGTCAGCCAGGCCAGGTCCTCCACCGTCCAGCCGGGGCGGCTGAGCCGGCCGAGCAGGCCGGTGCCGCCGGTGACGTCCTCGGGGAGGATCGCGGCCGGCTGCCCGGCCGCCAGTTCCCCGTTGTCCAACCGCCGGGCGACCTCGGCGAGCAGGAGCAGCTTGGAGGCGCTGGCGACGGGCAGCACGACGGTGTCGTCCACCCCGACCGCTTCGCCGCCGTCCACGTCGACGGCGGCCACCGCGAGGGTCAGCGGGAGCGCCGCCGAGCTGCGCGCGGCGGCGGCCACCTGGGCGAGGCTCATCGGACCCGCACCACCTCTCCGGCCCGGCTCGCGGTCGGCCGGCCGCCGCGCACCGCGACCCGGCCGGCCACCACGACGGTCTCCACGCCCGCCGGCGCCAGCAGCGGCCGCTCGAAGGTCGCGCCGTCCAGGACGGCCGCCGGGTCCAGCACCACCAGGTCGGCGACGGCGCCGTCCCGGACCACCCCGCGCCCGGCCAGCCGGAACCGCCCGGCGGGCAGGCCGGTCATCTTGTGCACCGCGAGCTCCAGCGGCAGCAGGCCCTGCTCGCGCCCGTAGTGGCCGAGCACCCGGGCGAAGCTGCCCGCCCAACGGGGGTGCGGGCGGCCGGGTTTGGGCACGCCGTCCGAGCCGATCATGGACAGCGGGCTGGCCAGCACCCGGCGGACGTCGTCCTCGCGCATCGAGTGGCTGATGATGGTCACCTCGCCCTGCGCCTCCAGCAGCAGGTCGCTCACGTAGTCGACCGGGTCGGCGCCGCGCTCGGCGGCCAGGTCGGCGATCCGGCGGCCCTCGGCGGTACGGCGGGCGGGCGCGGCGGCGACCGAGATCAGGTCCCAGCCGCCGTTGCCGACGGTGTTCTCCCAGCCCTCGACGCCGTTCGCGATGTCCGCCCGGATCCGGTCCCGCACCTCCTTGCTGCGCAGCCGCTCCAGCAGGGCGGCCGGCCCGCCCTCGCTGGTCCACGGCGGCAGCATCGCGTGCAGCACGGTGCTGCCGGCGGTGTACGGGTAGACGTCGCAGAGCACGTCCACGCCGTCGGCGCGGGCCTGTTCCAGGCGCGGCAGGGTACGCAGGGTGGCGCCCCAGGCGTGCCGCCCGGCGGTCTTGTGGTGGGAGACCTGGAGCGCCGCGCCGGAGCGCACCGCGATCTCCAGCGCCTCCTCCAGGGCCTTCTCCACCTGGGACATCTCGTCGCGCAGGTGGGTCACGTACGGCTTGCCGTGCCGCGCGGCGACCTTGGCCAGGGCCACGATCTCCTCGGTGTCCGCGTAGACGCCGGGCGGGTAGATCAGGCCGGTGGAGAGGCCGGCCGCGCCCTGGGCCAGCGCCCGGTCGAGCAGGTCGCACATGGCGGCCAGCTCCTCGGGGGTGGGCGGGCGGTCCTCGAAACCCATCACCCCGGCGCGCAGCGTGCCGTGGCCGACCAGCGAGGCGATGTGGTTGCGGCGCAGTTCGGGCCGCTGGCCGGCCGCGAAGGCGTCGAAGTCCTCGGCGGGCAGCACCGGCCCGAGGCCGAAGGAGACCCGCAGGTGCCCGGCCAGTTCGGGCAGCCGCTCGGGCAGGGCGGGGAACAGGCTGATCCCGCAGTTGCCGCTGATCTCGGTGGTGACGCCCTGGAGCAGCGGGGCGAGCCGCAGTTCGTCCAGGGCGTCGCCGTCGGTGTGGGTGCCGCCGCCGAAGGGGGCGGCGAGCGCGTCCGAGTGGGTGTGGACGTCGATGAAGCCGGGGGTGACGACCCGTCCGGTGACGTCCAGCGTCTCGGCCGCGGCCACCGCGGTGCCCGGCGGCAGGACGGTGACCCGGCCCCCCGCGACGGCGAGGTCGGCCGCGCGGCCGGGCGCCCCGGTGCCGTCCACCAGGGTGCCGCCGCGCAGCAGCAGGTCGACCGGGGTCGTGGTCACGTCCGCTCCCATCAGTCCTGTCGCTCCCATCAGAGCACCGTCGAGAGGAAGGCCCGGGTGCGGTCGTGCCGCGGGGCGGTGAACACCTCGGCCGGGCTGCCGGCCTCCACGACGGCGCCCTCGTCCATGAAGACGACCCGGTCGGCGACCTCGCGGGCGAAGCCCATCTCGTGGGTGACGACGATCATCGTCATGCCGCTGCGGGCGAGGTCGCGCATCACGCCGAGCACCTCGCCGACCAGCTCCGGGTCGAGCGCGGAGGTGGGCTCGTCGAAGAGCATCAGGGTCGGTTCCATGGCCAGCGCCCGGGCGATCGCCACCCGCTGCTGCTGGCCGCCGGAGAGCTGGGCCGGGTAGTGGTCGGCCCGGTCGGCCAGGCCGACCCGGGCGAGCAGCTCGCGGGCCCGGCGCTCGGCCTCCTGGCGCGGGCGCCCCTTGACCGCGATCGGGCCCTCCATCACGTTCTGCAGCGCGGTGCGGTGCGGGAAGAGGTGGAAGCGCTGGAAGACCATGCCGATCCGCTCGCGCTGGTGGCGGATGTCGCGCGGCCGGCGCTCGCGCAGCCTGCTGCCGGAGGCGCCGTGCGGCTCGTAGCCGACCAGCTCGCCGTCCACCTCGATCCGCCCGGCGTCGATCTTCTCCAGGTGGTTGAAGCAGCGCAGCAGGGTGGACTTGCCGGATCCGGAGGGGCCGATCACGCAGAGCACCTCCCCCGCCCGGACCTCCAGGTCGATGCCGCGCAGCACCTCCAGGTCCCCGAAGTGCTTGCGCACCTTCCGGGCCGACAGGACCACCTCGGCGGTCGGCTTCGCCGGATCCGTACCCGTCACTTGCCCTCCCCCTTCTTCACGCGCTTCTGTGCTGCGCCGCGCCCCGGCCGCAGGTTGGCCAGCACCCGGCGGTGCAGGGCCGGCGGAGCGCCGGCCGGGTTGAACTTCCGCTCCACCGCGTGCTGGGCGACGCTCGCGATGGTGGTGAGCACCAGGTACCAGAGGGACGCGACGATCAGCAGCGCTATCACCTCGAAGTTGGCGAGGTAGAGGTGCTGGGAGACGGTCATCAGGTCGGCGCCGGCGATGACGGAGACCAGCGAGGTGGTCTTCAGCATCGAGATGAACTGGTTGCCGAACGGCGGGATGATCACCCGCATCGCCTGCGGCAGCACCACCCGGGTGAGGATCTGCCGGTTGGACATGCCGAGCGAGGCGCCGGCCTCGCGCTGCCCGGGGTCGACGCTCTGGATGCCGGCCCGGACGATCTCGGACATGTAGGCGCCCTCGTTGATCGACAGGCCGAGCAGCGCCGCCACGAAGCCGGTGATCAGGGTGTTGGACTGCCAGCTGACCAGCTTGGGCCCGTCGAACGGGATGCCGATGCTGATCTCCGGGAAGAGCAGCGCCAGGTTGAACCAGAAGATCAGCTGGACCAGCAGCGGGGTGCCGCGGAAGAACCAGGTGTACGCCCCGGCGGTGGTCCGCAGCACCGGGCTGTCGGACAGCTGCATCACCGCGACCACCACGCCGATGACGATGCCCACCACCTGGGAGATCAGGGTGAGTTGGACCGTCACCCAGAGCCCTTCCAGGATCACGCCGTCGAACTGGTACCGGGCGACGATGTCCCAGTGCAGGTTGGGGTTGACGATGATCGTCCAGGCCAGCCAGACGGCGACGAAGGCCGCCGCCAGCACGGCGAACCAGCGCGCCGGGCGGGGCCGGCCGGTGACCTCGAAGGCCAGGTCGTCGTCGGCCGCGGCCTCGGCGGTCGGGACTCGGCCGGCCGGTGCGGGCATCGCGGGGTCTCTCATGTCGGTGCTCATCTCGTCGGTGCCGCCGTTCTCACTGCGCCGCGTTGACGGTGGCGCGCTCCACCGCGCTGCCGCCGACCTGGTAGGTGTCCAGCACCTTGCGGTACTCGCCGCTCTCGATCAGCTCCTGGAGCGCCTTCTGCACCGCGTCGCGCAGCCCGGAGTCCTTCTTCGCCACCGCGATGCCCCAGGGCGCCGTCCCGTACTGGTCCGGCAGCACCTCGTAGGAGCCGCTGTTCTGCACGAACATCTGCGCCACCGGGTAGTCCACGATCGTGGCCACGGCCCGCTCGCTGTCCAGCTGGAGCAGCCCGGTCGGGGCGTCCTCGCTCTGCGAGATCGCCATCCTGGTGGCGCACTTGGCGTTCTGCTGCTCGCCGATCTCCAGGTTGGAGCTGCCCTTGGCGAGGACCACCTTCTTGCCGCAGAGGTCCTCCAGGGACTTGATGCCCTCGGGGTTGCCCTTCTTCGTCATGATCACGCCGCCGGTGCGGAAGTAGTCGACGAAGTCGACGGCCTGGCGGCGCTGGGCACTGTCCGTCATGGAGGACATCACCAGGTCGTAGCGGCCGGCCTGGAGGCCGGGGATCAGGCCGTCGAAGGAGGAGTTGGCGAGCTCCAGCTTCAGGCCGAGCCTCCCGGCGACGGCGGCGGCGAGGTCCGGGTCGACCCCGGTCAGCTCGGTGGTGCCGGGCTTGTACATCTCCATCGGCGGGTAGCCGACGGAGGTGGCGACTCTGAGCACGCCGCTCTGCTTGTTCTTCGCCGGGAGCAGCTCGGCGGCGCTCTTCCCGGCGTTCTGCGCGGCCTGGGCCGCGCCGGCGGCCGGGGAGCCGCCCTGGTCGGAGCGCCCGCAGGCGGTGGCGGCCAGGACGACCAGGGACAGTGCGGCCAGACAGCGCAGGGAACGGGGGCGGTTCATCGGCTACTCCCTCGGGCGGTGACGGTGCGCCGATGCTGGCAGCCGGGTCCGGGTGAACGGAAGATGATGAAGCTATTGCTGCCTCACCAACGATTTTTGTACGGCTGACCGCCCTGTCCTGCGGCTTCCGGCCGTACCGGGCCGGCCTGGTCGCCCGGTCGACCGGTCGGCCGGCCGACCGGTGCGCCGGTCAGCCGGTGAGCCACGGGGCCTCGGGCAGCTTGGCGTCCGCCTGCCGTCCGGCGAGCTCGACGGTGGTGGGGGTGCCCAGCCCCGGCATCCGCATCGTCACCCGGCGCAGCCCGCCGTCGCCGTCGACCCAGTAGGTCAGCGGCGAACGGGCACCGTCGGGCGCGGCCCCCTGGGCGCGCGGACCGGCGAAGCGGTCGTAGCCCTTGCCGTCGATCCGGTCCCGGCCCAGCCAGCGGGCCCCGGACTGGGCGAGCAGCAGCGGGTTGTCGGGGCGGTCCGCGCCGAGCTGGACCAGCAGGTTCAGTCCGGCGTCCAGCGGATCCGCCGTGTAGGTGCGCGGCGACCAGCCCTGGCGCGGGATGCGCTCGGCCTGCTCCCAGGCGGGGGCGTCGGTGGCGGGGGCGGTGCCGGCCTGGTCGGGGGCCAGCCCGAGGCCGCCGGTGTCCCAGACGATCAGGCCGTGGTCCAGCGCCCCGCTCGCGCCGGTGGTCCGGTAGCGGCCGACCCCCCGGTGGTTGCGGTAGTCGACGACCCCGTCGACCCGGATGGTGACGCCCCCGCCCTCCTCGGCCGTGAGCGTCACCGCCACCGGGCTCGCCTGGTAGAGGTTCAGCCGCGACAGGGCGAGCCGGCCGGCCTCGTCGGTGGTCACCGGGCGTTCGACGGCCTCGTCGGAGACCGTCCGGTAGACGGCCACGCCGCCCGCCGCGGCGCCGCACACCACGATCGCGATCAGGGCCTTGAGCCAGTGGGACCGCCGGGGCCCGCGGCCGTCGGCCTTCGTCTTGCGGGGCATGCAGCCGCTCCCTCTCCTCGGTCGGACACGACAGTCGGGCGGGCCCGGGGACCAACGGTCCCACGAACCCGCCCGATTCGGGCCCGGTGCCGGTCTCCCCGCACCGGGCCCGGTACGAACACCCCGTCCGGGGCTAGCCGCGCTGGGCGGCCTTGCGCCTGCGGGCCACCAGCACCGTGGCGGTGCCGAGGGCGATCAGCGCCGCCGCGCTGGTCAACACGATCGGCATCCCTTCACCCGCACCGGTGTTGGGCAGGTGCCCGGACGCCGGGGGCGCCGGGGCCGGCGGCACCGGGGCCGCCGTCGTCGGCGCCGGGGTCGGCGTCTCGGTCGGGGTGGGCGTCGGTGTCGGCGTCGGGATCAGCTTGTTGACGGCCGTCACCTCCACACCGGCGTCGAGGTTCGCCGAGGTCAGCTTCAGCGGGCCGAAGACGGTGACCTCCGGCGCCGCGTAGCCGTCCGGCGGGCTCAGCTCCTGCCAGTAGTACGTCCCCGGCACGCCGGTGCCCTGGCAGATGCCGTCGGCGCCGGTCGTGCAGGGCTCACCGACCTTGGTGTCGGGCTTGTCGCCGGTCGGCTGGAGCCCGTCGGTCCCGTTGGTCTCGTGCCACAGCTGGAACTTGGCGCCGGCCAGCGGCTTGCCGTCCTGGTCGTGCTTGACCAGGCGCAGCGCGCCCTCCTGGAGTCGGAAGCCGAAGTCGTAGGTGTGGTCGTTCTCGCCGGGGCCGCCGGTGGTCAGCGCCCGCTCCGGGAACCTGCCGTCCTTCGGAACGATGCCCTTGGAGTCGATGAAGTGGTTGTCACCGACGTCGTGGTCGGTCGGCACCCACTGGAAGAGGGGGCCGTCCTTGGCGTAGTCCGCCGGGTTGTCCAGCTTGATCGTGTACTTGGTCCTCGGCTTGAGGCCGCCGTCGACGTTGCTGTCGTCGAAGTAGTACTCGCCGCGCTTGGTCGTCTTGGTGGTGCCGACGAGCTTCCCCGACTCGTCGTACAGGTGGACGGTGGCACCCGGAACCGGCTTCTGGCCCGGCAGTTGGAGGCCGCTGCGCTCGGGGTCGTACCAGACCCGGTTGCCGATCTGGAGCGGCGCCTGGTCGCAGAGCACCTCCAGGTCGCCCATCGCGGCGCCCTTGCCGAACGGCGGGATGCCCGGGGCCGTGTTGAGCCGCACGCCGCCGTCCGCCTTGCCGTCGCGCTTCTGGAAGGCGCTGCCGTAGCCGTAGGCCTGGCTGTCGCTGTCGTAGCCCGAGGTCACGATGGAGTCCTCGACCTTCGAGAACGCCATCCCGGCGTTGGCGGGGTTGTTGTGGCCGATCCGGGCGTTGTCGAAGAACCGCTGGCCCCGGGCCTTGGACCCGCAGCCCAGGTTGGTGTCCAGCACGTACGTGCCGTTCTCCGGGCAGGCCTTGAGGAGGTCGCCGCCGGGCAGGACCTTGGACATCACGTTGCCCGTCGGGCTGGCCGCCGACTGGTCGCCGAAGCGGTCCCGGAAGGCGAGCAGCATCGAGCCGTCGGTCTCGAAGGCGATCTCGGCGACCGCCGGCTCGGGGTTGGCCAGGTAGTTGGCCCCGCAGGCCTGGCCGTTCTGGGTGGTCGGGAAGGTGTCCTGCCACGGGAACCAGGCGGTGCCCGGGCACGGGCCGCCGACGGTGGTGCCGCGCGGGTAGTCGAGCGGCTGGTTCAGCACGGCCGGCTTGAACGCGCCGGTGGACAGGTCGAACGGCAGCACCACGGCGCGCAGGTCCGTGGCCTTGCCGGTGGACTCGCCCGAGCAGACGCCGCCGAGGAAGCCGGTGCCGTCCTGGATGCCGAGGCCGTACGGACGCCAGTCCCCCGGCGCCGGGCAGCCCGGGTCCGGGATGGCGTAGGCGGCCTTGGGCGCGGCCGCCGTCGCCGCGGTGGCGTCGTAGCGGTAGAGCTTGCGGTCGTTCAGGTTGACGACGAAGAGGTCCTTGCCGTCGTCGGTGATCTTGATGCCGCCGAGGCTCTCCTTGCCCACCGGGGCCAGGAAGCCGTCGTCGTTGCCCGGGCCGTGCGGGGTGGTGCCCGCGTCCGGGACGGTGGCGAACAGCGTGGTCTTCTTCGTCGCCCAGTCGGTGACGTAGATCCCGCCGGGGCCGCCGGGGCCGTAGGCGGTGGTCCGCTTGGCCTGGGCCGAGGAGAACACCCGCTTGTCGGCCTTGTTCCAGGCGATGCCGTACAGGTTGCCGGTCTGCCCGGCCGTGGCCACGTCGGTCAGGGTGAAGCCGGTGCCGGCCGTGCCCCGGGACTCGTACGGGAAGGACACCAGCGTGTGCTGGGCGGCCCCGTCCTGGGGCGGGTTCTGACAGGTCGACACCAGCGGCGCGTTCTTCTGGCAGTAGTCACCCGGGCTCCAGAGCCCCGTGGTGATCTCCACCTTCTTGCCGCCGGAGAGGTCGACGAACTCCTCGTTGGAGCTCAACTTGTTCGGCCCGCCGTCCAGACCCTCGCGGGAGGCGAAGGCCGGGTAGAGCACGCCCGGCTTCGGGTTCACCACCTGGACGCGGTACTTGCCGCCGGTCAGCTTGCTCGCGGCCGGCGCCAGCGTCACCGTGCCGTCCGCCGCCGTGGTGCCCTCGATGGAGGCCCCGGCCTCGTCGGTGAGCGTCACCTTCACGCCCGCCATGCCCGATTCCAGCCCGGGCGTCCACACACCGTCGGTGTCCACGGCCCGGATCACGTGGACCGCCACCGTGCCGTCACCGGTCTGGGGGAAGGCCGGCGGGGCCGCCGCCAGGGACCAGGAACCGGCCAGTACGGCCAGCGTCACCGCGCCGCCCGCGGTGCGAAGGCCCGCGGCGCGGCGGCCGGGTGGACCCGTCCGCCGCCCGCCGGAGCCGCGCGCGGCACCGACGGTTCGATCATTTGTCGTCGTCATCCCTGCTCTCATCATCCAGTTGGGCCTGCCGCCCGACCTCGGGAGCGAGTTCGCGAGTGGCGGAAAGCCGCCATTGTTAACGGGAGCTTAAAGGGACTTCACACAAGTTCGCCGGGAAACAAGGAACTTTGACAGGAGATCAGACGTTACGAGGCCGTCACGGCTGCTCATCCGACCCCGGCCGTCGAGCCGTTGACCAGCGCCGATCCGCCTGCTGCGGCCCGCCGCCCCCGGCCGTCACCGTACCGCACCGTTGACCGTCGAACACTCTTCCCCCCGGAACCGTCCACACCGGGCCCCGACTCACCCACCCCACCCACAACTTGGGCAACAACCGGCCACCGGCTGGCCCCGCCCCGGGGCGGACTGGCACGATGTCCGAATGCGCATTCTGGTCATCGGCGGCACCCGCTTCATCGGATTCCACTTCGCCGAGGCGGCACTGGCCGCCGGGCACGAGGTCACGGTGGTGCACCGGGGCCGCTCCGGCGCCGGACTCCTCCCGGACGCCACCCACCTGATCGCCGACCGCGACGCCGACCTGTCCGCGCTGCGCGGTCGGCACTGGGACGCCACCGTCGACCTCTGCGCCTACTACCCGCGCCAGGTACGGGAGTTGGCGGCCGCCCTCGACCCCGGCGCTGCCGGGCGCTACCTGCTGGTCTCCTCGCTCTCGGTGTACGACGTCCCGGCCGCCCCGGGCTACGCCGAGGACTCCGCCCTGCTCCCCGCCGACGGCCCGGAGGCCGAGGAGATCACCGCCGAGACCTACGGCGTCCTCAAGGTCCAGTGCGAGCGCGCCGCCCGGCAGGCCTTCGGCCCGGAGACCCTGCTGGTCCGCCCGACGTACGTGATCGGCCCCCGCGACTACACCCACCGCTTCGACTACTGGGTGGAGCGCCTCACCCGGGGCGGCGAGGTGCTCGCCCCGGGCCGGCCGGACGCGCCGCTCCAGGTGGTCGACGTCCGCGACCTCGCCGCCTGGATGCTCGCCCTGCTGGAGCGGGGCGCCTCCGGCGCCTACCACGCCGCCACTCCCCCGCCGTTCGGCATCGGCGACCTGCTCGACGCCGTCGCCACGGCGGTCGCCCCGCCCGGCACCACCCTCACCTGGGTGGACGAGGACTTCCTCCGGGCCGCCGGCGTCCAGGAGCGCGCCCTCCCGCTCTGGCCCGCCGACCCGGAGAGCCGCGCCACCAGCACCGCCGACCCGGCGGCCGCCCTCGCCACCGGCCTCGCCCTCCGGCCGGTGGCCGACAGCGCCCGCGACATCCAGCCGTTCGAACGCGTGCCGGGCACCCTCGACCCCGAGCGGGAGGCCGAACTCCTCGCCGCCTGGCACCAGCGGTAGCGGTAGCGGCGCCGACGCGGAGTCCACCGGCACGGGGCCGACCGCCGCCCCGCGACAGCCGGTCCGGCCCCGGCCCGGACATCTCCCGGGCCGGGGCCCACGCCGCTCGGGCCTCCGCTGATCGCCACGCCCCTTGCGCGCCTCAGCCCGCCAGGGGCGGGTTGAGCCGGGCGAACGCCTCCTGCCGCCGGTACGGGAAGTACGGGTACGGCGCGGTGCGGGCGCTCGCCGCGTCCAGCCGGGCCACCTGCTCCTCCGTCAGGGACCAGCCGACCGCGCCGAGGTTCTGCCGCAGCTGCTCCTCGTTGCGGGCGCCGATGATGACCGAGGAGACGGTCGGACGGCGCAGCAGCCAGTTGATCGCCACCTGGGGGACGGTGCGTTCGGTCTCGGCGGCGACCTCGATCAGCGCGTCGACCACCCGGTACAGCAGCTCGTCCTCCACCGGCGGGCCGTAGTCGGCGGTGTCGTGCAGCCGGCTGCCGTCCGGGAGCGGCTGCCCGCGGCGGATCTTCCCCGTGAGCCGGCCCCAGCCGAGCGGGCTCCAGACCAGGGCGCCGACGCCTTCCTCCTGTGCGAGCGGCATCAGTTCCCACTCGTAGTCGCGGCCGACGAGCGAGTAGTAGACCTGGTGGGCGGCGTACCGGGGGCGGCCGTGCCGATCGGCGAGGGCGAGGGACTTCATCAGCTGCCAGCCGGAGAAGTTGGAGACGCCGGTGTAGCGGATCTTGCCGGCCCGGACCAGGTCCTCCAGGGTGGCGAGCACCTCCTCGATCGGGGTGCCGGCGTCGTAAGCGTGCAGCTGAAACAGGTCCAGATAGTCGGTGCCGAGGCGGCGCAGCGCGTCGTCGACGCTCCGGACCAGCCGGGCGCGGGAGGTGCCGGCGTCCTGCGGGCCGTCGCCGGTGGGCAGTCCGGCCTTGGTGGAGATCAGCACCTGGTCGCGGCGGCCGCGGACCGCCTGACCGAGCACCTCCTCGGAGGCGCCGTCGGAGTAGACGTCGGCGGTGTCGAAGAGGGTGACCCCGGCGTCGATGGAGATGTCGAGGAGCCGGCGGGCCTCCTGGACGTCGGTGGTGCCCCAGGCGCCGAACAGCGGGCCGCGCCCGCCGAAGGTGCCGGTGCCGAGACTGAGCGCGGGCACCTTGAGTCCGGACGCGCCGAGCCGGCGGTACTCCATGTCGGTGGCGATGGTCATGGCGGATTTCTCCCCTCGAAGCCCCTAATGGGACCGCTGTTCCGTTAGGATGCTCTGAACCTAGCAGAGTCCACCCGTCTAATGGAACAGGAATCCCGTTAATGGCCGTCGAGCCCTCCACGCCCGGCACGGTCCGCCCCGGCGGCCGGACCGCCCGGGTCCGCGCCGCCGTCCTGCGCGCCGCCGAGGACGCCCTGGTCGAGCGCGGCTTCAGCGGCCTCGACCTCGGCGACATCGCCCAGCGGGCCGAGGTCGGCCGCACCACCGTCTACCGCCGCTGGGGCAGCACCACCGCGCTGGTCGCCGACCTGCTCGCGGACATGGCCGAGCAGTCGCTGCCGCGCACCGACAGCGGCTCCCTCGCCGGGGACCTCCGGGCCAACGCCCGGCTCGTCCAGCGCACCCTGGCCGACCCCCGGCAGGGCGCGCTGTTCCGCGCCGTCATCGTGGCGGCGACCTGCGACCCGGACGCGGCCGAGGCCCTGCGGCACTTCTACCGGCGCCGGGTCGAGGAGTGGGCGCCGTGCGTCGCCGCGGCCGTCGAGCGCGGCGAACTCCCGCCGGACACCGACGGGTTCGAGGTCGTCCGGGCGGTCTCGGCACCGCTCTACTACCGGATGCTCACCACCGCCGAGCCGCTGGACGAGGCGGCCGCGGACCGCGCGGCGGAGGCCGCCGAGGCGGCGGCCCGCGCCGGGGCGTACCGGCGGCAGGGCGGCTAGGAACGCGAACGGCCGCACAGCGCCGAAGCGTTGTGCGGCCGCCGGGCGCGGCGAGGGCCCTGGAAGGCCGGAACGACGCTCCGACATCATCCGACCGACGGCGGGGGCCGCCGGGGGGCTCCCCCGGCG
>NZ_JBHUAL010000091.1:0-34580 GCF_042789775.1 Kitasatospora sp. NPDC056800
CGTCCCGCCCGGGGCACCGGCCGCCGTCGCGTTCCACGGCCCGGGCGCCTCAGCCGCCCGCCAGCACCTCGCACACCTGCCAGCCCGGCCGGGCGTGGTTGCCGGGGTCGACCGGCGTCGGCGGCGTGACCGCCGTGCCCTGCGCGGTGGCCAGCACCGGCTGCAGGAAGCCCGCCATCGAGGCGCCGCAGGGCTCCGGCCCGGCCTGCACCACCGAGTCCACCAGCCGCAGCTGCCCCGAGGCCAGGTCCACCCGGTCGAACTCGAAGGTCAGCTGCCGCCGCACGGTCTCCAGGGTGACCGGCGCCCCGGCCGGGGCGCCGGCCGGCTTGAGCGCGTAGACGAAGGTGTGGTCGGTGGTGATCTGCAGCGTCCCGCTGTCCGCCTCGTCGATCCGCATCGCGCCGACCACCTTCACGGTGTTCGAGGCCAACGCGACCTGTGCCGGGTCGAAGCGGACCATCCAGCCGGTCACCGCGTGGTGGCGGTCGTCCACCGGCTGCGCCACGCTCGCGTCGAACTCCGCCTGCTCACCCGGCGTGACGAAGACCCGTACGTCGGCGGTGGCGCCCTGGACCAGCGTCGCCGGGGAGAGCGAGGAGGCGACCAGGTAGCGCTGGACGGTGTCGAGCGCCTTGGCCACCTCGACCCGGCCGAAGTTCCCGGTGGCGGCGCCGGTCGGGGTGTTCAGCCCGATCGTGCCGTCCCCGTACCCGAGCGGCAGCGCGGCGAACGGGTCCGCCGGGTCGGCGACCGGGTGGACGGCCGACGCCGGGCTCAACGCGACCAGGCTGACGGTCAGTTGGCTGCCCTCGGGCCGCACCGCGGTGCCCTTCGGCGAGCTCACCCCGAAGTACACCGCGGCCCCGAAGGCGAGCAGGATGAGCAGCAGCAGGATGAGTGCCTGGCGCGGGACGGTGCCCAGCGGGCCGAACCGCACCCGCGACCGGGTGGCCTTGCCGAAGGAGCCCGCCAGCCGCTCCCGGGCGGAGAGTTCCTGGATGCGGGCAGCCCGCACGAACGATTCGTCGAACACGACGGACCGGAATTCGTCCTCGTTGCCGGAACCGCCCTCGGGCGTCCCCTCAGGAGGCTCTCGCGGGTCACCCACACCACCAGGGTAGGCGGACACCAGCGCCGCCACGAGGGTCCGGGCGCACATTCCCGGGAACGCTCCGTGACCACTGCCCCGGGGCGTGCGCCCCCGGGCGCTCGGGCTAGCCCGCGGGCGCCGTGACCACCAGCGGGGGCTCCGCCGGGGCCTGCCCGGGGGCCACCCCGGTGCTGCTGCTGCCGGACTGGGGGCGCCGGGGCGTGCCCGAGGGGCCGCCCACCCCCTGGTAGATCGCCGCGACGGCGACCGCCACCAGGCTCACCCCCATGATCACGGCGAGCACCCAGGCCACCGGCCGGTGCCACCGCTGCTGGGCCACGTACCGCCCGGGAACGCGCACCGGGTCGTCACCGCGCCGCCACCGCCGGACCCGGCGGTCGGCCGCCCGGCCCGGCCCCGACCAGGGGTCGGGGTAGAGGTGGTCCGCGTCGAGTCCGCTCGGGTACGGGCGCAGCTCCAGCGGCAGCCCGTCCCCGGCCGGAACGTCACGGCCCCAGCCCGGCCCCGCGGCGTCCGGCTCGAACCGGGCCTCGGCGGCGGCGAGTTGCCGCTCCTTGGCGGTCGGCTCGTGCACGGCGGCGGACCGGACGAAGGCCTCGTCGAAGACCACGGTGGCGAACTCGTCGTCCGCACCACCGTGGTCGGAGCCGTCGGGGTACGGGAAGCCCCCCACATCCTCAGCCACGGATTCAGCGTATTACCGGCCGGACGATTTGTCTGTGGCTCCCGGCAGTTGGTCCGTCGCACGTGTGACGGACGCCCCGCGCGCGCCGCCCGGCGGCCGTCCGCGCCCCCGCCCGCGGCCTGCGGCCTGCGCGCCTACTCGACCCCGCCGCCCACGGTCTGCGCGGCCTCGCCCCGCACGTGCCCGTCACCAGTGACGATGTACTTGGTGCTGGTCAGCTCGGGCAGGCCCATCGGGCCGCGGGCGTGCAGCTTCTGGGTGGAGATGCCGATCTCCGCGCCGAAGCCGAACTCGCCGCCGTCGGTGAAGCGGGTGGAGGCGTTGACGGCCACCGTGGTGGAGTCCACCAACCGGGTGAAGCGGCGGGCGGCGGCCTGCGAAGTGGTGACGATCGCCTCGGTGTGGCCGGAGGACCAGCGGCGGATGTGCTCGACGGCGGCGTCCAGCGAGGGCACCACGGCGGCGGCCAGGTCCAGCGAGAGGTACTCGGTGCCCCAGTCCTCGTCGGTGGCCGGCACCACGGTGGCCGGTCCGCCCTCGGCGGCCTTCAGCACCGCCTCGTCGCCGTGCACGGTGACCCCGGCCCCGGCGAGCGCCGCCAGCGCGAGCGGCAGGAAGGCGTCCGCGACGTCCTGGTGGACCAGCAGCGTCTCGGCGGAGTTGCAGACGCTGACCCGCTGCGCCTTGGAGTTCAGCAGGATGCCGACGGCCATCGCCAGGTCGGTCTCGGCGTCCACGTAGACGTGGCAGTTGCCGGTGCCGGTCTCGATCACCGGGACGGTGGAGCCCTCGACCACGGTGCGGATCAGCGAGGCGCCGCCGCGCGGGATCAGCACGTCCACGTAGCCGCGGGCGCGCATCAGCTCCCGCACCGACTCCCGGCTCTCCCCCGGCACCAGCTGGACCGCGTCGGCGGGCAGCCCGGCCGCGGCGACGGCGTCGCGCACCACGGCGACCAGCGCGCTGTTGGAGCGGTAGGCCGAGGCGGAGCCGCGCAGCAGCACCGCGTTGCCGGACTTGAGGCAGAGCGCGGCGGCGTCCGCGGTGACGTTCGGGCGGGCCTCGTAGATGATGCCGACCACGCCGAGCGGCACCCGGACCTGCCGCACGTCCAGGCCGTTGGGCAGGGTGTAGCCGCGCACCACCTCGCCGACCGGGTCGGGCAGGCCGGCCACGTCGCGCACGTCCGAGGCGATCGCGGCGATCCGCTCGTCGGTCAGGGTCAGCCGGTCGATCACCGACTCGGCCGTGCCGGCCGCCCGGGCCCGCTCCACGTCCTCGGCGTTGGCCGCGACGATCTCCGCGCTGCGGGCCACCAGCGCGTCCGCGACCGCCAGCAGCGCGGCGTCCTTCGCGCCGCGCGGCAGCGGGGCGAGCGCGGCGGCGGCCTCCCGGGCTCGGCGCGCTACGGCGAGGACGGGGCTGTCGGCGGTGGCGAGATCGCTGGTCATGCCGCCAAGGGTAGCGACTGCGCCGGCCCCGCCCGGGCGGCATTTCGCCCGGTGAGACAGCTCGGTACGGCGTTCGGTACGGGCGCTCAGTACGGGTGCACGCCGCCCAGGTGCGGCGGCGGCTCGCCGAAGCCCTCCGCCACCCGCTTGTGGTACGTCGCCCGGTCGACCACCTCCAGCCCGACGATCTCCCAGGGCGGCAGGTTCGAGGTGACCTTGTGCTCGCCCCACAGCCGCAGCGCGATGGCCGCCGCGTCGTGCAGGTCCCGGGCCTGCTCCCAGTAGCGGATCTCGGCGTGGTCGGCCGCGTAGCGGGCGGTCAGGAAGAACGAGTGGTCGTGCGCCAGCTGCTCCAGCGAGGCGCGCAGCGCGGACAGCGGGGTGACCTGCCCGGCCACGCTCAGCACCACGTGCCACAGCCGCGCCTGCTCGGGCACGGTGGGCGGCTGGGCCGCCCGGTCGAGTTCGGGCCGCATCCCGCGCATCCCGCCGGGCCGCTGCGTCGGCGGACCGGCCGGCTCGGCGGGGCCGTCCCCGCGTCCGCCGTCGATGCTGGTCAGCCGCCGGCCCGCGGTCCCTGCGGTCAGCGCTGCCTCGCGCCTGCGTTCCACCGGCGGCCTCCTGTTCGGCGATGTCGTGTCGTCCCCACCGGCCCCGTCGGCCCTCGGCCGACCGGTACGGCTGCGCCCCTCCTCGCCCGCGGCCGGGCCGCTCCCGGTACGGAGCGGCCCGCCGTCCGCGCGGCGCCGATCGGCCGGGCGGCCGGTGCCGGGGCAGGCCCCGGCACGGTCGACCGGGCCGGTCAACCGCGCAGAACGACCAGGTCGTCGCGGTGGACGACCTCGCGCTCGTACGCGGCGCCGAACTCCTGGGCCAGGTCGCGGGTGGACCGGCCGAGCAGGCGGGGCAACTCCCTCGCATCAAAGTTGACCAGTCCGCGAGCCACGATGTGGCCGTTTTCGGCAAGAAGGTCCACCGGATCACCCGCGGCGAACTCCCCGTCGACCTTGGTGACCCCGGCGGGCAGCAGCGAGGCGCCGCCGGAGACGACCGCCCGGACGGCGCCCTCGTCCAGGTGCAGCGCCCCGCGCGGGCTGCTCGCGTGGGCCAGCCAGAGCATCCGGTCGGAGGTGCGGCTGCCGGTGCGCAGGAAGAGCGTGCCGGTGGGCCGGCCGGCCAGCGCGTCGGCGGCCTGGCTGGCGGCGGTGAGCACGACCGGGATGCCGGCGCCGGTGGCGATCCGGGCCGCCTCGACCTTGGTGACCATGCCGCCGGTACCGACGCCGGCCTTGCCGGCGCTGCCGATCTCGATGCCGTCGAGGTCCTGCGGGCCGCGCACCTCGGCGATCCGGCTGGTGCCGGGGCGGGACGGGTCGCCGTCGTACAGGCCGTCCACGTCGGAGAGCAGTACGAGCAGGTCGGCGCGGACCAGGTGGGCGACCAGGGCGGCCAGCCGGTCGTTGTCGCCGAACTTGATTTCGGCGGTGGCGACGGTGTCGTTCTCGTTGACGATCGGCATCGCGCCCATCGCCAGCAGCTGGTCCAGGGTGCGGTACGCGTTGCGGTAGTGGGCGCGCCGGCTGGCGTCCTCGGCGGTGAGCAGCACCTGGCCGACCCGGATGCCGTACCGGGCGAAGGAGGCGGTGTAGCGGGCGACCAGCAGGCCCTGGCCGACGCTGGCGGCGGCCTGCTGGCGGGCCAGGTCCTTGGGCCGGCGGTCCAGGCCGAGCGGGGCGAGCCCGGCGGCGATCGCGCCGGAGGAGACGAGCACCACCTCCGGGGCCTCGGGGCGGCCGCGCAGCTTGGCGAGCGCGTCCACCAGGGCGTCGACGCGGTCGGCGTCCAGGCCGCCGGTCGCCGTGGTCAGGGACGAGGAGCCGACCTTGACGACGATCCGCCGTGCGGTCAGCACCTCCTCCCGCAGAGGGTCCTCGCTCATCTCGCTGTACGCCCTTCCGGTGTGGTGCGGGTACGGCGGGGCCCGGGCCCGGCCGTCACCCCCGAAATCTACGCGATCCCCGCAGGTCACCGGCGGGGTGTTTCACCGGATGGACCGGATCCGGTACGGGTCGCCGCGGGCCGCCCGCCAAGCCGGATGGCTGGTATGGTCCCTGACCGCAAGCCAGATCGGGGGACGGCTTCTTGCCCGCTGTACCCATGTCGTCATCGACCCTTCCTGTCACGACGGGCGGCGCCGCACTGGGCAAAGGCCGGCAACGGTCGCGGCCGTGCGCCCAGGAGAAATGCGCACCATGCGTTCGTACACCACCAAGCTGACCGTCGCCGCGCTCGCGGCGGCCACCGCCCTCTCGCTCGCGGCCTGCGGGCCGGACAACCCGGACACCCCGGCCGGTACCGGCGGCGCCACCGGCGCGGCCCCGGCCCAGACCGGCGCGCCCCAGACCGGCGCGACCCCGGGTGCCACCGCCGGGGGCGCGGCCGGCGGTTCGGCCGCGGCCCCCTCGGGAGCGGCCCCCTCCGGTGCGGCGGGCGGGGCCGGCACGGCCGGCGCGGCGGGCGCCGGAGCCGTCCCGGCGGCCGCCACCAGCGTGAAGGTCGGCCAGAGCGCCACCGTGGACTTCGCCGACAAGACCTCCAAGGTCGCCACCAAGCTGGAGGTCACCATCACCGGCGTCGAGGCCGGTTCGGCGCAGGACTTCACCGCCGCCAAGATCAGCATCGTCGGCCTGGAAGGCCGCACCCCGATGTACGTCAGCTACACCATCAAGAACCTCGGGGACGCCAGCCTCTCCTTCACCGCCCCGGACTCGAAGCTCGTGCTCTTCGACACCACGGGCAAGAAGGGCGTCAACGTCCTGACCGCCGCGACCCCGCTGCCCAAGTGCACCGGCGCGAAGTTCCAGGGCGTGGCCAAGGGCGCCGAGGTCAAGGGCTGCACCATCATCTCCACCCCCGGCAACACCCCGGCCGCCGTCGGCTACACCGACCTGGCCGACCCGCTGAAGCTCCAGGCCTCCTGGACCAAGTGACGCCCCGTCACCGCCGGACACGCGGACGGCCCCTGCCGCCTCGACAGGTGGCAGGGGCCGTCCGGACCGGACCGGTCAGCGGTCCTCAGTCCTCAATCCTCAGTCCTCGTCATCGTCGCCCTCGATGGCGGCCTGGCGGCCGCTGGAGAGCGCCTCGAAGGCGAGGAACTCGGACTCGGCCGCGTCCCGGCCCTTCTGCTTCTCGCGACGGCGGTCGACCGCCGGGCGCGGGGTCTCGAAGCGGTGGTCCTCACCACGGCGGCCGAGCATCTCGGCACCGGCGGCCATGGTCGGCTCCCAGTCGAAGACGACGGCGTTCTCCTCGGGGCCGATGATGACGGTGTCACCCTCGTGCGCCCCGATCTTCCACAGCTCCTGCTCGATCCCGAGGCGGGCCAGCCGGTCGGCGAGGTAGCCGACGGCCTCGTCGTTGCTGAAGTCGGTCTGGCGGACCCAGCGCTCCGGCTTGACGCCGCGGATGCGGTACGCGCCGTCCTCCTCGGTGATGGTGAAGCCGGCGTCGTCGACGGCCTTGGGCCGCAGCACGATCCGGGTCGACTCCTCGGCCGGCTTGGCGGCGCGCGCCTCGGCGACGATCCCGGCCACGGCGAAGCTCAGCTCGCGCAGGCCCTTGCGGGAGGCGGCGGAGACCTCGAACACCCGGTAGCCGCGCTCCTCCAGGGAGGCGCGGGTCAGGTCGGCGATGTCCTGGCCGTCCGGGACGTCCACCTTGTTGAGCGCGACCAGGCGCGGACGGTCTTCCAGACCGCCGTACTCGGCGAGCTCGGCCTCGATGGTCTCCAGGTCGGTCAGCGGGTCGCGGCCGGGCTCCAGGGTGGCGCAGTCCAGCACGTGCACCAGCACCGAACAGCGCTCGACGTGGCGCAGGAACTCCAGGCCCAGGCCGCGGCCCTGGCTGGCGCCCGGGATCAGGCCGGGCACGTCGGCGATGGTGTAGACGGTGTCGCCCGCGGTGACCACGCCCAGGTTGGGGATCAGGGTGGTGAACGGGTAGTCCGCGATCTTCGGCTTGGCGGCCGAGAGCACCGAGATCAGCGAGGACTTGCCGGCGCTCGGGTAGCCGACCAGGGCCACGTCGGCGACGGACTTGAGCTCCATGACGATGTCACGGGCCTCGCCGGGCTCGCCGAGCAGCGCGAAGCCGGGCGCCTTGCGGCGGGCCGAGGCCAGCGCGGCGTTGCCGAGGCCGCCGCGGCCGCCCTGGGCCGCGACGAAGCTGGTGCCGTGGCCGACCAGGTCGGCCAGCACGTTGCCCTTGCGGTCCAGCACCACGGTGCCGTCCGGCACCAGCAGGACGAGGTCCTCGCCGTCCGCGCCGGTGCGGTGGCCGCCCGCGCCCGGCTTGCCGTTGGTGGCCTTGCGCTTGGGCGAGTGGTGGTACTCCAGCAGGGTGGTGACCTGCGAGTCCACGGTGAGGATGACGCTGCCGCCCTCCCCGCCGTTGCCGCCGTCCGGGCCGCCGAGCGGCTTGAACTTCTCGCGGTGCACGGAGGCGCAGCCGTGGCCCCCGTTACCCGCGGCGACGTGAAGTTCGACGCGGTCCACGAAGGTGGTCATGGGTGTGCCTCCAGTGCGCGAGAGTCTGCTTGCTACCTGCGTAAAGCGTGAAGGGTGGACCGGAGAATTCCGGCCCACCCTTCACTGTGAGTCTTGTCCCGACCCGGTGGGTCTTCTCAGACTCGGGAGTCCGCGGGGACTCAGGCCTCGACGGCCACGATGTTGACGACCTTGCGGCCACGACGGGTGCCGAACTGCACCGCACCGGCGGTCAGCGCGAACAGGGTGTCGTCGCCACCGCGGCCGACACCGGCACCCGGGTGGAAGTGGGTGCCGCGCTGGCGGACGAGGATCTCGCCGGCGGAGACGACCTGGCCACCGAAGCGCTTCACGCCGAGGCGCTGGGCGTTCGAGTCACGGCCGTTACGAGTAGAGCTTGCGCCCTTCTTGTGTGCCATTTTTCGCTATCCCCTTACTTGCTGACCGAGTCGATGCTGGTGATGCGCACCGCGGTGTGCTGCTGACGGTGACCCTGACGGCGGCGGTAGCCGGTCTTGTTCTTGTAACGCAGGATGACGATCTTGTCACCCTTGGTCTGGTCGACCACCTCGGCGTGAGCCTTCACGCCGGCCAGGACCCACGGGTCGGAGGTGACAGCGTCACCGTCGACGACGAGGATGGTCGAGAGCTCGACCGAGTCACCCGGCTTGGCCTCGATACGGTCGATCTCCAGCACGTCGCCGACGGCGACCTTGTGCTGGCGGCCGCCTGCGCGAACGATCGCGTACATGCGGTACCTGCTTTCCTTGCTCGGTCGGAACCCCCGACGCCAGCCACCTGGGTACGGACACAGGAGCCTCTCCCCGGCCCTCCACGCGAACGCGGTGACCTCGGGAAGGTGATGTGCTCGGGAGCAATGGCGTAGACACGCCGATGGTCAAGAATACGGACCGGCCGCCCGGGGGGCAAACCGGCCCGTACGGCCCGGAGCGGGATCACTCCCGCCCCGGGGCGTGGGCACTACTCGGACGCCGTATCACCCTCGGCGGCCGCGGCCTTCTTGGCCGCCGCGCTCGTCCGCTTGGTGGCGGTCTTGCGGGCGGTGGTCTTCTTGGCCGCCGTGGTGGTCTTCTTGGCGGCGGTCTTCTTCGCGGCGGTCTTGCGGGCGGCCCGCTTCTTCGGCGCCGGCGCCTCCTCGGCCGCAGCCTCGGCGGCGGCCTCGACGGCCTCGGCGGTCTCCGGTGCCTCGACGGCCTCCGGAGCCTCGGCGACGACCGCGGCCTCCGCGGCCACGACCGGCTCACCCGGCGCCTCGGTGACGGCCTCGGCCGCGGCTTCCGCGACCGCCGGGGCGGCGGCCTCCAGGGCCGCCTCCAGCGCCGCCTCGGCCTTGGCCTGGAGCACCACGATCTCGGCGGTGCCCGGGGAGCCCGCCGGAGCGGTCGCCTTGCGCACCGCGCGGCGGCGCGGACGGCCCGCCGGAGCGGCGGCCGGGGCCTCCGCCACGGGAGCCTCGACGACCGGGGCCGGGACGGCGGGAGCCGCCTCGGCCGGGGCCTCGACGCCCGGGACCTCCAGGGCCAGCTGGCCCTCGATCTCCTCGCGCACCGGCTCGGCCGGCTCGGCGAAGGCCTCCACCGCGACCGGCTCGGCCGCCACGGCCACCGCGGCCTCGACGGCCTGCGGCTCCTCGTGGCCCGCGCCGCCCTTGCCCCGGCGACGGCGCTTGCCGCTGCCCGCACCGGCCTCGCCCGCCACCACGGGGGCGTGGACGTGGGCGCTCGGCTGCTCCATGTGGACGATCACGCCGCGGCCGTTGCAGTGCACGCACGGCTCGGAGAAGGACTCCAGCAGGCCCTGGCCGACCCGCTTGCGGGTCATCTGGACCAGGCCCAGCGAGGTGACCTCGGCCACCTGGTGCTTGGTCCGGTCCCGGCCCAGGCACTCCAGCAGGCGGCGCAGCACCAGGTCGCGGTTGGACTCCAGCACCATGTCGATGAAGTCGATCACGATGATGCCGCCGAGGTCGCGCAGCCGCAGCTGGCGCACGATCTCCTCGGCCGCCTCGATGTTGTTCCGGGTGACCGTCTCCTCCAGGTTGCCGCCCTGGCCGACGAACTTCCCGGTGTTGACGTCGATGACGACCATCGCCTCGGTGCGGTCGATCACCAGCGAACCGCCGCTGGGCAGCCAGACCTTGCGGTCCAGCGCCTTCATCAGCTGCTCGTCGATCCGGTAGGTGGCGAACACGTCCACCTCGGAGGTCCACCGCTGGAGCCGCTCGGCGAGGTCCGGGGCCACGTTGGAGACGTACTCGTGGATGGTCTTCCACGCCTCGTCGCCGGAGACGATGACCTTGGTGAAGTCCTCGTTGAAGATGTCGCGGACGACCCGGACGGTCATGTCCGGCTCGCCGTACAGCAGCGCCGGGGCGTTGCCGGTCGCGGCCTTCTTCTGGATGTCCTCCCACTGCTGCTGGAGGCGCTGGACGTCGCGGGTCAGCTCCTCCTCGGAGGCGCCCTCGGCGGCGGTGCGCACGATGACGCCCGCGTCGTCCGGGACGATCTTCTTGAGGATCTGCTTCAGTCGGGCGCGCTCGTTCTCCGGGAGCTTGCGCGAGATGCCGGTCATCGAGCCCTCGGGCACGTACACCAGGTAGCGGCCGGGCAGCGAGATCTGGCTGGTCAGGCGGGCGCCCTTGTGGCCGATCGGGTCCTTGGAGACCTGCACCAGCACGGACTGGCCGGACTTCAGCACCGACTCGATCCGGCGCGGGCCGCCGTGGCCCAGCGCGCCGAAGTTGACCTCGCCGGCGTACAGCACCGCGTTGCGGCCCTTGCCGATGTCGACGAAGGCGGCCTCCATCGACGGCAGCACGTTCTGGACCTTGCCCAGGTAGACGTTGCCGACGTACGAGGTGGCCTGCTCCTTGTTGACGTAGTGCTCGACCAGCACGCCGTCCTCGAGGACGCCGATCTGGGTCCGCTGGCCGCTCTGGCGCACCACCATGACGCGCTCGACCGACTCGCGGCGGGCCAGGAACTCGGCCTCGGTGATGATCGGCACCCGGCGGCGGCCCAGCTCGCGGCCCTCGCGGCGGCGCTGCTTCTTGGCCTCCAGACGGGTCGAGCCCTTGATGGACTGCACCTCGTCCGGGTCGAACGACGGCTCGGTGGAACGGCGGCGCGGCTCGCGCACCTTCACCACCGTACGGACGCCGTCCTCGGTGGTCTCGGCGGTCTCGACGGCGCCGGCCTCACCGCTGCGGCGGCGACGGCGACGGCGGCGGCGCGACGAGGACAGGCCGGCGGCCAGGTCGTCGTCCTCCTCGCCCTCGTCCTCGGCGACGGCCTCGGCCGACTCCTCGACGGACTGCTCGGTCTCGACGGCCTCGGCGGCCTCGAACTCCTCGGCCTCACCGCGGCGACGGCGGCGACCGCCCCGGCGGCGACGGCGCGACGGACGGCCGTCCTCCCACTCGTCCTCGGTCTCCGGACCGGCGGCGGGGGCCTCGACGGCGGGCGCCTCGACGACCGGGACCTCGACGACGGGTGCCGCGACCGGCGCCTTCGCCGCGGCCTTGGCGGCCTTCGCGGCGGCCTTCACCGGAGCCTGGGCGCCCGACTTGCGACGGGTCGGCTCGACCCGGGTGCGGACCCGGCGGCGACGGCCGACACCGCTGTACTCGAACTCGTCGTCCTCCTCCTCGCGCCCGGCCTGCACCGGGGCCGCGGCCGGAGCCTCGGCCTTCGCCGGGGCGGCGGCGGGCTGCTGCGGAGCGGCCTGCGCCACCGGAGCGGACGGCGCGGCCTGTGCCGCCTGAGCGGACGGCGCGACGAAGGAGGCGGGCTCCTGGAACACCGGCGCCTGGAAGACGGCGGTGGCCGGGCGGACCGCACGGCGGCGCACCCGGTGGGGCGGCTCGGCCTCGGCGGCCGGGGCAGCAGCGGCGGGCCGGGCGGCCGGCGCGGCGGCGGGGGCCTCGGCGGCCTCCTCCTCGGCCTCCTCCACGACGGCGGGCTCCTCGGCCTGCGGCTCCTCGGCGGCGGGCTCCGCCACCGGGGCCTCGACGACCGGCGCGGCCTCGACCACGCGACGGCGGCGGGGGCGGCGGGCCGGAGCGGCCGGGGCCTCCTCGGCCACCGGCTCGGCGGCGGGGGCCTCCACGGCGGGGGTCTCGACGGCCGGCGCCTCGACGACGGGGGCCGCGGCCTCGGCCACGGGGGCACCGGCGGGCGCCTCGGCGCGCTTGCGGGTACGACGGGCCCGGACGGGCTTCTCGGCGGCCGGCTCGGCCGTCGGCTCGGCCGTCGGCTCGGCGGTCTCCGCCTTCGCGGCCTTGGCGGCCCTGGTGGTCTTCGAGGCCTTCGCGGCCTTCACGGGGGCCTCGGCCACCGGGGCCTCGACGGCCTCCGGCGCGGTCACCACGATCGGGGTGGCCTCCGGCGCCCCGGCCGGGGCCTCGGCGCGCTTACGGGTACGGCGGGCCCGGACGGGCTTCTCGGCGGCCGGCTCGGCCGTCGGCTCCACGGCCGGAGCCGGGGCGGCCGCGGGGGCCTCGGCCGGCACGACCGTCTCGGCCGCGTCGGCGGCCGCACCCTGCGGGGTACCCGCCGGGCGGGACACCGCGCGGCGGCGACGGCGCGGCGGCGCGGCGGACGCGCCCTCACCACCGGTCGCGGCGGTTTCGTTCTGTTCCGTGGCCGCAGTCTGCTGCGGATCGGTGTTATCGAGCATGCGGGTGGATCTCCCGTCAGGCCCCCGGGCTCCGCATCCGGGCACGGCACGGCACCGCTGGGCGGCCGGCATCACGACGATGCCTGGACCGGACCCTTGGAACGGTGCCGCCGCGCGGACGCGAGGCCGCACAGGGGCTCGTAGTCTCGCTCGGCGCCCCGCACACGGCGGGGTGTCGAAAGTCTTCTGGTCTGACCAGTCTTCTGAGGTTTTCCCAAGCTGCGCCGTCCCCCAACCCCGGGTGGCTCCCGGACGGGGTCCCGGACCGGCCGACCTTCCTGGTCGGCAGGCCCCGGTTGGCAGGCCTGCGCTGCGACGACGCTCGCTCCCCTGGGGAGCCGCGGGAACCCTGGAGGACCGTCGGGCCCAGTGAGGCACTGGGCCCGGCCTCCCCCCGCTAGGCGGACGCGGTAGCGTGCGGCCCTGCTGCCGGCTCCGAGCCGACCGGGGCCGCTGCGCGGTCGAGCGCCAGCGGGTCGGTCACCGTGCCGGACTCCTCGTCGAGCGGCCCCTGCGCCAGCCTGGTCACCTCTGCGGGGACCGGCGGCGCCAGGTCGGCCGTCACACGGAGACCGGACAATACGTCGTCGGGTCGTACGGCTGGTGTGGCGTGTCGTACTACCAGGCGCAGTATCGCACAGGGACGGCCGGTCCGAACATCGCGGTCGGTTCCGGCCCCGGCGTCCGCACCGGCCTCGACCTGGGCCGGGACGGCTTCCAGCGCCGCCACCGCGCCCCGCGCGTCGAAGACCCGCAGGCCGTTCTTGGTGCGGCGCTCGACCTCGACCCGCTCGGCGGCGAGGAAGCGCGCGACCGCGTCGGCGGCCGCGTCGGGCTCGACACCGTCCAGCCGGAGCAGCCACTCGGAGGCCTCCAGGCGCTCCACGAAGTTCGGCGTCCGCACCTCGACCGCGTCGATCACGTCCAGGCCCGTCGGCAGCGACTCGTCCAGCTGCGCCCGCAGCTGCTCGGGGTCGCGGACAGCGGCCAAGCCGATCTCCAGGTACTCCGCCTCGCTCGCCACCCCGGTCGGGGCCGCGTTCGCGTAGGAGACCTTCGGGTGCGGGGTGAAGCCGGCCGAATAGGCCATCGGAACGGCGGACCGGCGCAGGGCGCGCTCGAAGGCGCGCTGGAAGTCGCGGTGGCTGGTGAAGCGGAGCCGGCCGCGCTTGGTGTAGCGGAGACGAATCCGCTGCACCGTCGGCGCGGGCGGCGGACCGTCGGGCGTACGGCGTGCCAGGGTCGCTCAGTCCTTAGTCAGTTGTCCCCGTCCGGCGTGGCGTCTTCCCGCCACTGTCCGGACTCTGTCACCTCAAAGGGTACGCGCCCCGCCACCCCCCTCGCTCCGCCCCTGGTCAGAGCCGCTCCTCAGTCCAGCGATCCGGGCTCGGCCAGCCACCTGGCCTTGAGGTCGGCGTGCTTGGCGATGGTCTCGAAGTCCCGGTCGTAGTGCAGCACGGTCAGTCCGTGGTGCATCGCCGTGACGGCGACCACAAGGTCGACCACACCCGCGGACCGATGGCTGCCCGATTCGGCGAGCCGAAGCTGGAGCGCCGGAATCCGCTGCCAGACGTCATCAGGCACGACCCACCAGGTGTACAACCGCTCGAACTGCGCCCGCATGGCCCGCATTTCGGCGGCCGACCGAGCCGAGTACAGCAGCTCGCCCTCAGTCGGAGCGCACATGCCGATCTTCCCGGAGGCCAGGGCCTCGCCCCAGAGCGACAGCGTCGCCGGTTTCGCGATCAGCCGCGCCGCTGCCGAGGTGTCGATCAGGAAGCCTTCCCGAGCTCCCATTCAGCCCCACCCTGCTTTCCGCGCCGGACCTCGTCCTTGAACCCGGGCTCCAGCACCTTGTCGAACGCGCCGTCCTCAGCGAGCCGCGCGAGTTCCTGCAGCGCGAGCTCCCTGCGGCGCCGCGCCCCTATCTCCGCCAGCGCAGCGTTGACGGTGTCCTTCTTCGTCGTGGTTCCGAGCACCTCGGCAGCCAGGGCCAGCGCTTCTTCATCGATGTCGATCATCGTCTTGGCCATACTCTACACCTCCCCTTATCTACACTGGAACCATGTTTAAATTCTATACTCAATCAGGGTCCCCAGATAGACAGTAGCGCCCCGCGCTGGATACATCCAGCACGGGGCGCCGAGGCTGTACGACTACTTGTTGACGACCGTCAGGGGGAGCATCTTCTTGCCGGTGGGGCCGATCTGGATCTGGGTGTCCATCTGGGGCTAGATAGAGGCAGTCCCAAAACCGTCGAGGGGGTCACCGACATGGCGAAGCGCACCCGTACGACACGCGCCGCGCAGCAGAAGGCGTACACGGTAGAGGCCGAGTGGACCGCTGCGGATCTGGCGCTGCTGGCGGACCTGATGAGAGCCGAGGCCGCCCTTCCGGCGGACGCGCCCCGGGCGCTGCTCTCGGTCCGGCTGTCCGTGCTGACGGAAGACACCACCTCCCCCGTCCGCCAGGAGCTCGACCTCCGCCGCGAAGCCCTGAACCGGGGGTGCCGGGTGGTCGGCGTCGCCAGCGACCTGAACGTGTCCGCGACCAAGGTGCCCCCGTGGAAGCGGAAGCAGCTGGGCGACTGGCTGAACAACCGGTCGCCCGAGTTCGACGTGCTGCTGTTCTGGAAGCTCGACCGGTTCATCCGCCGGCTCTCCGACCTGAACACGATGATCGACTGGGCGTTGAAGTACGGGAAGAACCTGGTCTCCAAGCACGACTCGATCGACCTGACCACGGTCGTCGGCAAGATCCTGGTGACGCTGATCGGCGGCATCGCGGAGATCGAGGCCACCAACACGAGCACCCGGGTCGCGAGCCTCTGGGACTACGCCAAGACCCAGTCCGCCTGGCTGGTCGGCAAGCCCGCCTTCGGGTACACGACCGCCGAGGACGAGAACGGGAACGTCGTCCTCGTCATCGAGGACGACGCCCACAAAGCCCTGCACTGGTGCCGCCGCATGGCCCGTCGAGGCGTCTCCGCTACCCGCATGGTCAAGCTGCTCAAGCGCGCGGGTCTCGCCAGCGACGGCCTCACGGCCACGACCCTCCTCCGCCAGCTCCGCAACCCCGCTTTGATGGGCTACCGGGTAGAAGAGGAGAAGAAGGGCAGCGCCCGCCGGTCCAAGCTCGTCCTGGACAAGGCCGGGAAGCCCATCCGGGTCGCGGAGGCCGTCTTCGCCGACGATGAGTTCCACGAGCTCCAAGCGGATCTCGACAAGCGCAGCAAGAACCAGCCCCAGCGCCGGCCCGGCGGAGCCACGAAGTTCCTCGGGGTCTTCGTCTGCGTCGACTGCAAGACGAACATGCTGGAACAGCGGAACCGCGTCAAGGACCGGGTGTACGAGTACCTGCGGTGCCAGGGCTGCAAGGGCGGAGGCCTGGGCGCCACCAACCCCGACGCGATCAACGCCAAGCTCGTCCTCGACGTGCTGTCAGTCCTCGGCGACGAGCCCGTGCAGGTGCGCGAGTACGCACGAGGCGCAGAGGCGCGCGCCCATGTGGCGCAGCTTGAGGAGTCCATCGCCTACTACATGAAGGAACTGGAGCCCGGCGGCCGGTACGCCAAGACGCGGTTCACGCGCGAGCAGGCGGAGGAGACGCTGGACAAGCTGATCACCGAACTCGGGGAAATCGACCCCGAGACCACCGAAGACCGGTGGGTGAACGTGGCCAACGGGAAGACGTTCCGCCAGCAGTGGGAGGCCGGCGGTACCGAGGCCATGGCGGCGGACCTCCTGAGGGTGGGCGTCCGCTGCGAGGTCACCCGAACCAAGGTCAAGGGTCAGCGGGCTCCCGCGATCAAGCTGCGACTCATGATCCCCAAGGACTACCGCGACCGGCTGATCGTGAAGGAAGACGACTTCGCGAGCAAGCTCTGACGGCGGCAGCCCCCGTCATCACGGCGGGGGCTGCCAGTCATCAGTGCTTGGCCGAGTCGTACGGCTCCTCATGCCCGTCGTCGTCCACGATGACGATCTCGCTTTCGATGACCAGGGCCCGGAGCACCTGCGGTAGCAACGGAGCCGGTGCCGCGTCGCACGGACCTATCGCTGCTACCCCCGCCTGCTTGGCCGTCATGGTCTCTCCCCTGCCTGCTCCGCGCGGACGATCTCCCGGTTGGTGGCGAGGTCTTCGGCGATGCCGGCCGCGACGAGCGCTTCGGCCGGGGTGTGGCCGGTCCCTACGAAGCGCCAGGCACCTTCGGCCACGGTCTCGTCGTCCCAGTCCGCGTACAGGCCGCAGGCGTGTTCGGCGCGGGCGGCTCTGAGCTGCCCATATGTAGTGGAGTAGGCCCGCGTCTTGGTCAGGCAGTGCCCCCGGTACCCGAGCATGTGGGCCCAGGCCCGAAGCCGCAGGTGCTGAAGTTCGGGCAAGCCGCCGAGGCGCCAGGCGGTGGTGATGAGGGCGCGGACGTGCGGGCTGACGCGCAGGGCCTGTATCTCTGCCAGAGACTCGATACGGCGATCGACAGCGCCGGCGGCCTCCACACTTTTGCTCGTGTACTTGGCGACGTAGGCCGCCACTGCATCGTCCGAGATGTGCCCGCCACCTCCCGTTATAAGGGGGTGCACATCCAGCTGAGCGCCGAAGCCGAGCCGTCCACCGCCGGAGGCCATCGAGTCGGGACCCGGGAGCGCCACGGCAGCGACCGCCGAGCGGACGGCCTCCAGCAGGAGGTCTTCTGCTGCCCACGGCGGAGGCGGAGTAGTGGGACCGTCCGGGCCGTCGAGTCTGATGACGGCGTGGAAGTGGACGGCGCCACGCTTCTGGTACTCGGCGACCTTGGCGGTGGAGACCCTGACCAGGGTGCGCACCTCTGAGCGGCCGACGCCCGCCCCGGTGGCGAGGTGGTGGTACAGGTTGTCGCGGAAGGCCTTCCACAGGGCCGGGGCCATGGCGTTCCACAGGACGTGCCCGGGGTAGTCGTAGCAGTCCGAGCAGAGCGGTTGCCCGACGAGCGGGTCAGCCTCCAGGTGGGTTCGACCGCAGCCTTGGCAGCCGCCGTGCTCACACCGTCGACGCCAAGCCGGGTGGCAGTCGCCCGCCCGGTGCACCGGCCCGAACGACGGCGCGGTCAGGGTGACGAACAACCGCGGGTGCGTCCGTACCGTTTCCGGGACGCCTTTGCCACCGACCAGACCGGAGCGGACCAGGTGGAAGGTGTCGCCGCTGTGCTCCCAGGAGCAGGGCGCGCAGCGGGAGGCCCGCCGGTTGCGGCAGCGGACGGCGAGCCGGTCACCGGGTTCGGTGCCGGTCGAGTAGTGGCGCAGGACTTCGCCGGTGTCGGCGTCGAGGGTGGTGGTGTGCCCAGCGAGGTAGACCGGCTCGGCACACCCACCGGTGGTACGGATCTGCTCCAGCCAGCGGTTCAGGTCCGGCATCTCACCGAGGCGGACGAAGTCACGTTCTGTCGGCGGCAGTTGGCGCAGCCGCGCCTCCCGGTCGAGGAAGGCACGGCGTGCGGTGGGGTCGGTGTACGGGTTGGTGCCGGCGGTCATGGTGGATGTCTCCAGGGCCAGGGTCTGCCGGGCCCCGGCCGGGCCAGGCATGCGGTGGCGCGGCCGGGGGCGGCGGTGGGACGGGCGGGCTGGGCGGCTGGTCGGGTCGGCACAGTGATCACGCCTCTCAGGTGGTGTGGGTGAGTCCCTGGACGAGCCAGGTCACCGCGTAGACGACGGGGTCGGCCCAGCCGATGCGGTCGAGGTAGATCCCGAGGACGCCGACGAGGACGACGTGCCAGATCTTGAGTTCGCCGGAGCGGACCAGGAGGTAGGTGACGAGGGCCAGGACGGCGGTCAGGATGAGAGCGGCGCCCATCAGATGTAGACCCCTTCGTTCGGCTCGTCCGCCGTGTGGAGGCCGGGCCAGGACGGAGCCAGCCGGGCGTACTTCCTCGCCGCTCGGCGTGCCTGTTCGGGGGTGACGTGGACGGACCGGGCGCGGATCCACCGACCGTCGGCGCCAACCGTGATGGCGACGCCCTGCTCAGCGGCGGTGATCTGCTGCGCGGCAGCCAGGGCGTCCTTGTCGAGATCGCCCAGCGCCATCTCCGCCGTCCCGGCATCGTTCACCCGGTGGCAGACCCGGCCGGCCAACTGCGCCCGCAAGGCGGTCACCCCGGGGCCGAGGTCGGAGCCGACCCGTTGCCCCGCGACCACCAGGTGGACGCCCAGAGCGGCACCGAGCTGGGCGAGCCGGAGCAGGTTGGTGGAGATCTCCCCCACCTCCGCCTTGTCGTCCCTGGTCGCCACCAGGTACAGCTCCGCTACCTCGTCCACGATGACGACGACCGGCATCTTGCGAAGCTTCGGCGGCAGGTCCCAGACGGACCGGGCCCCGACCGAGCGGCACAGCTGCATCCGGGCTTCGGTCTCCGCGACCAGCTCCGCGAGCAGGTGGGCGGCTTCCGCCCGGGTGGCCGCCAGAGCCGACAGCCGGTCCTCGAACAGGGACAGCTCCATGCCGCCCTTGAGGTCGATGCCGAACAGGGCGACGCGTTGCGGGGCGAGTTCCTTCACCAGCGCGGCGATGAGGGTGGACTTCCCGGAGCGGGTCGCGCCGACGATCAGCCAGTGCGGCGCCCGCCGCAGGTCGATCGTCCAGGCCCGGCCGTCCTCCAGCAGCCCGACCGCCGCCCGCAACAGCCGCTCCTTCAACCGGTACGGCGCCACCGGCGTGATCAGCGGGTCCCAGGCGAGCGCCGAGAGGGTGAGGAACCCGCGCTCGTCCGCGACCAGCCGTACCGCGTGCACCCGCCAGGCATGGGTGAGCGCGTCGAGGGCCTCGGCGAAGTGCTCGGGCACCTGCCCGGGGTGAAGCCGCACCCGCACGTCGATGCCGCCACGCCGGCACTTCGCGACACCCAGCCGGGGCGGTGTCGGCCGAAGCGGATCCCCTCGAACCATCAAGTCCCCGACTCTGGCCCGCCCCGGACGTTTGGCCACAGCGAGGCCGAGGTTCGTGGTCAGACGCCGCCACGTCATCCGGACTCGGATCACGGTCGCCGGGTAGCCGAACAGGTGCCACCAGAGATAGGGGTGGCTGCGCCTCAGCACCGGGGCCATGCTGAGCGCGATGAGCACCGTTGCCAGCATCGCCACCCAGAGCAGTTGAAGGACGATCACAGCCGTCCCCCGTTCTCCACCGCCGTGTTGTGGGCCACGGTCTCCAGGTCACGGGCCTGGCCGGCAGCCTTGGTGGCGATGCCGGCGATGTGGTCGAAGAGCTGAGCCCCCTCGTCGTCCCGCCCGAACGGGTCGACCTCTTCGGCCAGGTCGCCGAGTTCACGCAGCAGGCCGCGCAGCTTCACACGGGTCGCGCCGCTCATCAGGCGTCGCCGCCCTTGCGGGAGGCCGCCGGAGCCGGGACGGCAACCGGAACCGGGGTGATGGCGTCGGCCCGGAAGGACAGGCCGTGCCGGTCCCCCATCGCCCAGGAGAAGGCCATCAGGCCGGTGACGTGCACCCGCACGCCCTCCACGACGCCGACCGGTTCGCCGGACACGCTGATCTCGATGATCGAGGCCCGCCGGCCGTCCTGCCGGACCGCGACCCCGACCGTGTAGACGGTCTGGCCCTCCCGGTCCTTCCTGATCTCCCCGGTCTCGCGGTTCGCGATCCGCACTTCGGGGGCAACGATGCAGGTCATCGCGCCGATCCGGGTTCCGTCCACGGGAATGGACTGCATGAGCGCACACTCCTCTGGCACCAAGGCGTGACGTCAGTCGTCAAACGTACTTACCTTTGGCGCCTCGATGATGCTCCTCCTTGACGCCCCGACGCAAGCAATTCATGCTTACGTTTAACGGCTAGCAACTGACGACAGACCTAGAGATGCCGCCCAACCAGGGCAAACGACCACAGACGAACCCTCGAAAACGACACGGCACACGCGAAGCGGGCCCGTTCCCCGGCGTCCGCACCAAGGGGTCAACACCATGGCGATCATTCGGAACGAGGCACTGCACAAGCAGGTGGCGGCGGCGATGCGACAGTCCATCGCCACCGGCGAGTGGCCCCCCGGTACCCAGCTGCCCACCGAAACCGATCTCGCCGAGACCTACGGCGTCTCCCGCCCCACCGTCAGGCTCGCCGTCGCCGCCCTCCGCACCGAGGGGCAGTTGGACGTGAAGCAAGGCCGCGGCACCTTCGTCCGCACCGCCGTCCACGGGCCCAGCGCCAGCCAGGATCGAACCATCACCACCCAGGGCGACACCTTCTCAACGCCCATCGACGCCTGGTTCGACCGCGCCGAGGAACCCACGGTCTACCGCACCCGCACCGACGCCATCACCGCGCCACTACTGGAGATGGACCAGGACGAGCTGATGCTTGGCTGCGACCGCCTCCTCACCGCCCCTGCCGGCGACGGCCGCGCCCTCCACCGCCTCCTGCTCCCCATGGAACGCATCGAGGCCACCCCCCTGGCCCAGCACCCCGCCGCCACCCCGGCCGAGGCTTACGCGACGCTCACCGCCGCCGGCCACGACCTCACCTGGCGCGAGCGGGTCAGCGCCCGAGTCCCCCAGCCCGACGAGCGAGAGGCTCTCCACCTCTCCGAGGCTGCCGTCCTCCTGGTCGCCCACCGCATCACCTGCGACCAGGCCACCGGCCTCCCCCTCATCCTCGAAGAGACCCGCCTCGGCGCCGAAACCACCGCCCTCACCTACGCCATCGACGCCCACAAGCCCAAGCGCGCCAAGGCCTCCCGCTAACCAGCCCGAACACGCCCCCGCCCCCACGTCCACAACGGGCGCGGGGGCTGTCGCAACTCTTCTCCACTTACTCAAGGGCGCGCACAGCGCGCCGACGCGCGGCCTTGCCGCTCGCCGCCGCTCCTGTCTCCGCCCCGCGCCCGCGGCGGCCGGCCACGCCCACCACAACGTGCGGCCCAGAAAGCGCCGAGGTCAGTACCCGTCGTGGCTGAGGCCGGGCGGCTCCGCGGTTTTACCCACCTCCCCGGACCGGGACCCGCGTCGAGCAAGACCGGGGGGCCACTCGGCCAAACTGCGGTCAGGCCCAAAAGCCCTGACCGAGTCGCAGCAGCTTACGGCCCCCCGATCATGCCCGACCCCACCCCAGGCAGGACACCGGCCAAAACCACTCCACCGCCCGAACGGCAGGCCGCACCGCCAAGTCCGCCTAAACTAGGAGAGCCATTCTTCTAGCGCTGCCCGTTCCTCCTCTTCGAGCGCGACAATGCCGTCGAGGCGCTTCACAGTCCAGGTGCAGTAAATGTTCATGACATCGGCAGGCGTGAGAGGTCCCTTCAGTTTCCCAGAAAAGAGGAGGGCCTTGGCAATGTAGTCCAAATTGGTCCTTGAGATAAATTCGATGTCGACCTCCGCCTCGCGGGCCCTTCGAGTGAGATCATTGACGCGAGCAAGGTCACTTGCCCGCTTATTCCAATCAGCCTCATTAGTTGCGACAGACAGGCGCTCACATGCGGCCCGAAGTTGCCCCTTGCTGAGGACCGGAAGATTCCGATCAAGCCTCCTCATGGCAGTAGCCACGTCTGGAACATCGGAGCTTGAAGCGGAGGAGTGCGGAGCGGAAGGCGCAATAAAGCCATCGGGGATTACGTAAGCAGGCGGCTGATCAGTAATTGCTACACTGCCATGGGATGCGCGGACGAGGGCTTTGAAGCTTGGGAACCCAAACCATCCCTGACTAACCTCTTGACCAAACTCCCGCTGGAGTTCCCATGCAAGGCTAGCTAGATCGATTGGGCGCGATAGGGCATCGAGCCGTTCCCGCAAGTAACGCATCGCCGCTTCGCGGAATCCAAATTCGTTAATACGCTCAGTGGAAGTATCTGCGCGCTCTCCATTTTCTATTGTCGGAGTTGATTCTGGCGCCTCGCCAACGGCCTCGGTGGAGATTCGGTCAAGCTCCTCGCGCAAGTCCTGTGCAATATCGTCCACGGCCGCAAGAAGGTCAGCCATGCGGCGACTCAAGGTCTTTACGAGGGCTGGGGGTTCACTTCCCGGCTTGTACGTGTCTTCATGCGTAAGTTCGCCCCAGCCATCCTGAAGAAGCGTCCTAATCTGCAGTTCACAAGTAACGAAATGCCAGTCTACGGCCCATGAAATGGGAGCCTTGAGGTTAACGTGAACTGCGCGATATCCGCTAGGCTTGGGGTCGCCAGAATAGTCTTTCCATGAATCAGGATCCTGAGTCAGTGCTGACTCCATGGAGCCCGCCGAAGCGGGAAGCGACCTGATTAGATCAGCAACCCTTGCGACATCCGAATGATTATTACAGGTGATCCTCAGCCCAACAAGATCGTCGATTGCTTCTGGGATACTTTCGAGGCCTTCCACCGAGTCCTTGTATTTAGGAAGGTTTAGCTTCCGCCACACCCGACTCTTGCTCTTTACTCGGCTTCCGCTGACCCGAACACGCGCCGCTTCCATTTCGCTAAGTTGACTCTCAAGGTGCTCGGAGAGCGCTCGCGAGGAAGCTTCTTTGGCGGTGTCCAGGTACTTCTTCTTGTAGGTGTCGTACCAGTCGCTAAATTGCTGATATGAGAATGGAAGGCCGTTGGGCAAGGGTTCACTCCCTGGTGATGGTGAGCCGGGATCCAGGAGTCGCGCATGGGGATTTTAGCCGGTGCGACATCCACTTGTGGCACGATTGCCGGATCGAATCATGATCACTTGTGGCAGTGGAGTGAGCCACCATGTGGGCTGCAGGAACCCGCGTCTGCCGTCATATCGGGTGCCTGGGGAGCGCCCTGCGGGGCAGCTCCCAGCCTTAGTGGCTGTATGCAACCGCAGCCTCAGTTAAGCCGATGGCAACCGATGCTGCTCGGATCTCGTCACAGGTGACTAGTAAACCTTCTTGCCTCAGGCAGTCGCCCAGGTCACCTCAGGGAAAGAGGTGGAAGGACCGAGGTGGTATTCCGCCCAAGCACGGCTTGGAACGTAGCTGCTCCCTTTCAGCGGGTCGGCTGCACCAGCGCCAGCCGCAGGCGACACACTGTGCGACGGGCGTGCCAGATCGGACGGTACATGACGGTCGGTTGCGGGTAGTGGCGGGGTAGCAGCCGAAGAACAGGCAGGCTGGGCGCGGTATAGGTCCGGCTGTACAGCCGGACACGGCTCTCGTAAGGGGGGTGGAGCGCCCCACCTCCCGCCCCTCATTGTTGGCTCCCGATCTGGAACAAACGACCGCTGCGGGTGAGGAACTGGCACTGACCCCGTCATGCCAGTTCGTCACGGGTGTTGGCTACAAGGCAGAGTAGTTCCTTGAGACTCATCCAGCCCTCCAGGACACCCTCCAGGCGGACCAGCGCCCCACCCTGAGCATCGGTGTCGGCGATCGCCCGAAGTTTCGAGCGATCCACGCCGCACGCCGCCAGGAGGGAGTTCACCTCGTCCGCCGTCCGTCTCGCGACTCGCCAGCCAGCGGCGTAGTCGACGCCCGGTAGCCACACCCACGAGTCCGGGTCGAGGCTCGCCGCCAACTCCGCACCGAAGTCGTCGTCCTCGTCCAACTGTTCTTCAACTCCCCTGGTCAAGAACCGAACCGGCCATCCGTGCACAGACATGCCGAGGAGCCCGATACCATCGGCACCGGGTTCCGACCCACCGGACCACCCCTGTTCCCGCCAAGGTCTCGGGGTGGTCCGGCACGTCTTCTGTTGTCCCTGATCAGGTCACGCGCGGTCGCGCGTCGGCTCCTCGTTGCCGAAGACCCGGCTGAACAGTTCCGCCTCGCTCAGACCGGCCAGCGGATCCTCAACTCCGGTCTCCTCGCGCCAGATACGACGCATCAGCTGCGCTCGCTGCCCCGCGGCGTAACCCGGCTCGTCGCACCACGCCATCACGTCACGGTGTGCGGCTCGGCGCCCCGGCGAGACGGCGCGCACCGGCCAGGAGAACTGGCCGTCCAGAAGCCACCAGGTCGAGAAGCGGTCTCGCCAGGCCCTCAGCCGCCGGATCATTGCGGCGCCCCGGGGCCGGCGGGGTAAAGGCGGACCACGGTCGGGGTCAGGTCGAGGAAGGCCAGGGCCCGCACCTCCCCGTGCGTCGCGAGCCGGTGCCCCACCGACGGCACCGCCGACGGTCCGAACAACTCGGCGAAGTACCCCTGCTGGTCTGGGCTGAGCGGCAAGGCGCCCAACGTGGCCAGCAGCGCGGCCATCGCGTCCGGCAGCCTGTTGAAGCGCACGGGCGCCGTCACGCCTCGGACTTCCACGATCACCGGGAACGGGTACGGCGTGCCCGCCGAGGTCGTGTGCACGGTATCGGTCATGCCTTCCCCCTCCTCCGTGCGTTGCGCTTGGTCGCCGATCCGTTCGGCGTCCCTTCCACGACTTCCAGTTCCACGCGCACCCGGACCGAGGGCCAGCCGCCGACCCGCTTCACCTCACCGACGTACTCCGCCGAGCCCGCGTACGGCTTGTGCGCGTCCAACGTCCACTTCAAGTACTCGCGGATAGGCGTGATCACCTGGTCGAGGGTCTTCGGCCGGTCAATGGGGATCGCGAGCTCCACCGCCTCCAGCAGCAAGACCAGCGACTCCGCGTGCTTCAACGCGCTCTCGGCCGTGGACAGCAGCTCAGCGTGGTCCATCTCCGCCAGGGGCACCCCGGTGCGCACCCGCTCCACGGCCCAGTAGGCCTCATCGACCCGCCATTGCCCCAAGCTGAGGGCGATGTGCGGAAACCGGTCGGCGGGGCGCGCAGGAGCGCCCGTGCCCGCATCGACGGGAAGCCCCATCACCCGGACACCTCCCCCGCACGGCGCGGGTGCCACGCGTGGACACGAACCGTCCGGCCGTTCACCACGATGACCCGGGTCACCGCCCTCAGCAGCCCCGCACCGCAGTAGAAACACCGGGTCTCCGTCGACCCGGGCGCCCGCTTGCTCACGACGCACCGCCTCCCAGGCCCACCAGCGCCCAAACGATCTTCCCGAAACCTTCCGGGCGAGGCACGAAGCCCCACTCCACGGACAGGGCTTCCACCAGGCACAGCCCCCGCCCCGACTCGGCGTCCAGGCCAGTGGACCGCCGGATCACCGGCTTCTCGTTGCTCGCGTCGTGCACCTCCAACCGAAGGTGATCGACCACCATCTCGAAGCGGACGTAGATCCGCCGCCCCTTGGACACCCTGGCGTGCTTCACCGCGTTGCTCACCAACTCGTCGAGTACCACCGCGGCGTCGTGCGCGAGGACACCCCCGCCCGGCACACTGGCCAGGAAGGTGCGAAGGTGCAGCCGGGCCACGCCGGCGGACCTTCGGTGGCGGGTGAGCCTCACCTCGAACGCGGGTATCCCACCGTCCATCTCAGGCGACTCAGCAGTGCCCTGGGGTTCTCCCAAGCTGATCAAAGCGCACCACCCTCCCGGTGCCCACAGGGACGACCGGACCTCGACAACCCGGCCCTTGCCATCAGGTTGCCGAGAGGGAGTGCGAACTTCGTACCCAAGGTGATTACCCAATGTGGGTAAACTCACAGGTAATCAACTTCCTTGCGGCGTCTATTGATCGACAGCGGGGGCTGCGGTGACCGATGCGCGCGTTCCGGACCGGCTCCCGGCCGGCCTGCTCGCCAACCCCGAGATGATCGCGGCGTGCCGAAGCCGCGACTTCGCCGCGGTGTTCCGGCTGCTCAAGCTCGCCGGAATCTACCCCTCGCTCATCGCCCGCGCCTGCGACATGACCCCGAGCCGGGTCGGCGAGATCGCCTCCGGGAAGCGCAAGATCGAGAAGATCGACCTCATCGAACGGATCGCGGACGGCCTCCACATCCCCGGACGCATGCTCGGGCTGGCCGCCAGGGAGTGGGAACAGGAGACGCCCCTCCCCTCGCCCAGGCGCCGCGTGCCGGAGCCGTCCGCTACCGGGCAGGGCCTCAACTCACCGATCGACCCCGAGTTCTTCGTCAGCCACCTGCGCGGCCTGATGCCCGGCCACTACCGGGCCGCGAACCTGCTCGGCTCCCGCCACGCGCTCGACGCGGTGACCCGACACGTCCGGTTGCTCGACCGCATTCAGCAGAACGCCGCCGGGCGTGCCCGGGACGAGCTTCTCGTCATCGGCGCCCGCACCGCGGAGTTCCTGGGCTGGCTCAACCAGGATCTCGGCGACTTCGACCAGGCCCTCTACTGGTCGGACCGCGCCATGGAATGGGCGCAGGAAGCGGGCGATGACGTCATGGCCGCCTACGTGCTCTTCCGGAAGAGCAACCAGGCCACCGCCCGGCGCGATGCCCAGAAGGCCATCGGCCTCGCTCGCGCCGCACAACGAGCTGCCGGTGCCACCCTCCGCATCCGCGCCCTGGCCGCTCAGCAGGAGGCACAGGGCCACACCCTCACTGGCAACCAGCGCTTCGCCCAGGCCAAGTTCGACGAGGCCCACGAACTCGCCGCCGAGCCGGACGACTCCCACGCGGACGACGCGCTTGATCTGGCGTACTGCACCCCGACCTACATCGAGATGCAGCGCGCGAACTGCCTGCTCGAACTCGGCGACCCACGAACGGCCGTGGACATGTTCGAAGCCGAGCTCCAGATCCTGCCGTCGATCTACCGCAACGACCAGGGCGTGTACCTCTCCAGGTTGGCGCGCGCCTACGCGGTGTCCGGCGAACCCGAGCAGGCCGCCGCAGCGGCAGACCGGGCACTGTCGATCGCCATCGACACCGAGTCCGCCCGGGCCATGTTCGAACTGTCCGCAGCAGGCAAGGCACTCCAGCAGTGGAGAGCCGTACCCGAAGTAGCCACGTTCACCGGTCGCTTGACCCTGATGAGCGGCGGATCCCCTCTCGACCGCCGTTGACCTCATGAGAGAGGCTGGGCCCATGGACGCACTGATCACGGCCGCCACCTCCGCAGACGAACGCCGGCGCGGCGCCAAGATCGCCGTGCTGCCGGTCGGCAGCTTCGAGCAGCACGGCGACCACCTGCCCCTGACCACCGACACCGTCGTAGCCAGCCTGATCGCCCAGCGGATCGCCGCCGACTACGACCTGTTCCTCCTGCCGCCCATCACGCTGTCCTGCTCCCACGAGCACGCCCACATGTCGGGCACCGTCAGCATCAGCGCCGCCACGCTCTACGCCGTGATCAACGACACGTGGAAGTCCCTCCGGGCGTCCGGCGTCCCAGGCCTGCTGATCGTGAACGGGCATGGCGGGAACTACGTGCTCTCCAACGTGGTTCAGGAGGCCAACACCGAGGGCCCGCGCGTCGCCCTCTTCCCCGTCCGGGAGGACTGGCACCAAGCCCGCGAAGCCGCCAGCCTGGAGAGCAACGGCGCCGAGGACATGCACGGCGGCGAACTGGAGGTGTCACTCCTCCTCCACGGCGCGCCCCACCTCATCCGCGCAGGCATCGAGCAGGACGATCACGACGCCCCAGAACGCCCCCACCTCCTCACGCTGGGCATGGCCGGCTACACCCGGAGCGGCATCATCGGCCGCCCGTCGCTTGGGACCGCAGAGAAGGGCAAGGCCATCCTAGAGAGCTTGTCCGTGTCGGCCGCCGCCCACCTCTCCCTACTGGGCAACAGCTAAGGGTGGGGGCCAAGGGCCCGCCAGCTTGAACCGCAACTGGCGGGCTTCGCAGACTTCAGGCTCAGGGCCCTTTTCGATTCCGTCGCGAACAGAAAAGGCGGCGTCGACACATCCGGCCGACCCAGCCGACAGTGTCTGTCGTCTTGTATGAATGATCAGAGCACCACTCAACGCAAGTTGCCGTCAGACGGCAGCCCATGCCGGACACGGTGCTCCGCGAGACGTCTCCGGTCAACGGCATGCCCCGGCATTTCTCGGAGCCGACCAACTATGTGACTGTCGAATCGGTTCACCACGGTCAGGTCATCGTTGACGATCAGCATGCCGAAGTCAAAGAGCACGTGATCATTAGCGCAGAGACACAGAACGTTGGCAGGCTCGTCCGGACCGTTGTGCGGCCGCCCCAGAGGCGTGATGTGTGCTGCCTCCGCGTACGCGCCGGTCGACAGATTCAGCCGAGCACCGCACACCTGACACGTGTAGTCGTGTATCTGTTTCACGAAGTTGGCGACCGCACTGCTCCGTACGACACGCTGAACCAGCACTGGTGACCGAACGTTGTTGGTCTCCATGTGGCTGGCGGCACCTTCTATCGCAGGACCTGACACCTGTGTGGCCACCACGGCCTGTTCAGCCGGGAGGAGCGCAACCAGGCGGAACCGCCAGACTCCGAAACCTTCCCGAGATTGCTCCGACCAGTAGTCCTCAACCCGGAATAGTCCGTCGTACCGGTACCCGGGGTTGGCGGGACGCACCACCCGTACCGGTGCTCCACTTGCCGCACTTGTCGCCAGGGCCGCGTTACCAAGCGTCAGTTCCTGATCTCGAACCTGTCGCCCAGTCTCGGGTTGCCGGCCGCCCTGCCCGGTGTAGATGATCACATCGCCAAAATCCTCGTCGTCCTCGTAGCCACCAGCAACCACGATCGATTCGGCGCCAAGTTTCGCCGTACCGCAGATTCCGGCCTGTAGGGGGCGGTGCACCTTAGATTGGGAGAGCGTTCTGCGAGCTTCGAACCATTGCCCAAGATGGACGCCAGGCACCGCACCGAAGCCGTCGAAGCTCCGGGCATACTCCACAGCCGGTTGTCCCGCCGGCAGAGCTGACGCCAGCTCCCGGACCCTTTCCTTCTCCTCCTTGCGTGCCGTTCGAGCCCGGAAGAGCACCTCCCCAAGGAACGCTTCCCGGGCGGCAGGCAACCACGTGCCTTCGTCTCCGCACACCACAGACAAGCCGTCGAAGAGCTCACGGAGACGCTCTTCCGTCGGGATGGTCCGCCCGTCCAGATAGGAGTCAAGCGTCCTCGCGCTGAGAGCACAGTGGCGGGCCACTCGCTCTGTCGACGGGCCGCCAGCCCTGCCCCACAGTTCGCGCAGCCTCCGCGTAAAGTCCTCCTCTTCGGGCGTGCGGCGCGCCGTCGCCGAGCCTCGACGCCTGGCCTCCTCCGCCAGGTCCTCCTCGACGGCGCGCCGCCGCTGGCGCCACATCTGACGCTCTGGTGAGCCGCCATCGCCCCAAGCCTCGACCATGAGGTCAAGGTTCTTGATGCTCGGTAGGCGAGAGCCCCGTAGCGCCTCATAGACGGCCGTACGGGACGCACCTAGTGCCACCACCGAGTCAACGGTTCCTTGAGAGCGTTCCTGGAGTTCGCGGAGTTGGTGCGCGAAGGACACCAAGGCGCCGTTCCCGCTCAGAGGGAGCCTGCGAGGCATGCCATCACTGTGAGTTTCATCACAAACCCCTCCTTGAAACTTGTGTCGTGCGTCACAACAAGTTGGCCCCATGGGCGACTGGCCTGGGACTATCCCAACTTGCGGGAGTACCGCGATGTTTTCTGCGGAACTTCGGTTCTGGAGGGTCTGGCATCGTTGCCACTGTCGGCTCAGCCGTGCACTCCTGATGGAGCGACGGCTCCCTGCGCCAACAGGAAGCCGTCATCACTCGTAGCCCCATCTAGAACATCCGGAGAACTACATGCACGAGGGTACGGGGAGTCCCGTGTCCGCCGGAAGCGTCCAGGTCGCGGGCCCTACGCCGCACCGGGCAGCCTCCCGCTGGCTGGCGCCGGCCGGCGCTGCCGCCGCTACTGGCGTAGGCCCGATCACCGCCAGCCTCCAAGGCAACACCACGATCGCCGTCATTTCGGCGGCACCGGGTCTGATCTTGGTGACGTTGCTGTTCTTCGGCGTCGTCTGCCCTGCTGTGTGGTCGAGGAAAACCCAGCGCCAGAAGGCAGCTCTTAACGTGCTCAACGCGCTCATCGGACGCCATAGCATCATGGCGCCCACTCGCCAGTAGACGCTCCGAGGCCTCGGGGGCGGGAATCTTTGCTCCATGACCACATGGTCGGGGTGGCAGCCGGCCGCCACCCCGACCATGGCGGCAGGACCTACGAAACGAAATGGAGCCCTCCCTGACGTAATCAGGGAGGGCTCTACAAGTCACTCAAGGCCTCAGACCCACTCGATCGAGGACTCGATGCCCGGGGCACTCCGGGCGGCGGGCAGAGGAGCCCTCCGGCCGCCTTGCCGGGCCTCCCCGGAGGGAGCGGAAGACCCGTCCGGGGCGGAGCTCAGGCCGAGCACGCCCAGGACGAGCTCCCGCTCACCCTCCGAGAGTCTGTGAAGTAGGTCACACAGCTCGCTCGCCGTGTCACCCACGCCACCATGCATTCCTACTGGCCAGGGCCGTTGACGACCGTCAGCGGAAGCATCTTCTTGCCCGTCGGGCCGATTTGTATGGCCGTGTCCATCTGGGGGCACACGCCGCAGTCGAAGCACGGGGTCCAACGGCAGTCGTCGACCTCGACCTCCTCCAGGGCGTCCTGCCAGTCCTCCCAGAGCCAGTCCTTGTCGAGGCCGCTGTCCAGGTGGTCCCAGGGCAGCACCTCCTCGTAGGTGCGCTCGCGGGTGGTGTACCAGTCGACGTCGACGCCGGTGCCGGCCAGGCCCTTCTCGGCGCAGGCCATCCAGCGGTCGTAGGAGAAGTACTCGCGCCAGCCGTCGAAGCGGCCGCCGTCCTCGTAGACCTCGCGGATGATCGCGCCGACCCGGCGGTCGCCGCGGGAGAGCAGGCCCTCGACGATGCCCGGCTTGCCGTCGTGGTAGCGGTAGCCGATGTTCTTGCCGTACTTGCGGTCGCCGCGGATGGAGTCGCGCAGCTTGGCCAGGCGGGCGTCGGTGGCCTCGGCGGACAGCTGCGGGGCCCACTGGAACGGGGTGTGCGGCTTGGGCACGAACCCGCCGATGGAGACGGTGCAGCGGATGTCGTTCTGGCCGGTGACCTCGCGGCCCTTCTGGATGACGTTCTTCGCCATCTCGCCGATCTGGAGCACGTCCTCGTCGGTCTCGGTGGGCAGGCCGCACATGAAGTACAGCTTCACCTGGCGCCAGCCGTTGCCGTACGCGGTGGCGACGGTGCGGATCAGGTCCTCCTCCGACACCATCTTGTTGATGACCTTGCGCATGCGCTCGCTGCCGCCCTCGGGGGCGAAGGTGAGGCCCGAGCGGCGCCCGTTGCGGGACAGCTCGTTGGCGAGGTCGATGTTGAAGGCGTCGACGCGGGTGGACGGCAGCGACAGGCCGATCTTGTCCTCGGTGTAGCGGTCCGCGAGGCCCTTGGCGATGTCGCCGATCTCGGTGTGGTCGGCGCTGGACAGCGACAGCAGGCCGACCTCCTCGAAGCCGGTCGCCTTCAGCCCGCGCTCCACCATCTCGCCGATGCCGGTGATGCTTCGCTCCCGCACGGGGCGCGTGATCATGCCGGCCTGGCAGAAGCGGCAGCCGCGGGTGCAGCCGCGGAAGATCTCCACGGACATCCGCTCGTGCACCGTCTCGGCGAGCGGGACCAGCGGCTGCTTCGGGTACGGCCACTCGTCGAGGTCCATCACGGTGTGCTTGGACACCCGCCACGGCACGCCGGGGGCGTTCGGCACGACGCGGCCGATCCGGCCGTCGGCCAGGTACTCCACGTCGTAGAACTTGGGGACGTAGACCCCGCCGGTGCGGGCCAGGCGCAGCAGCAGCTCGTCCCGGCCGCCCGGGCGGCCCTCGGCCTTCCAGGCGCGGATGATCTCCGTGATGTCGAGGACGGCCTGCTCGCCGTCGCCGACCACGGCGCAGTCGATGAAGTCCGCGATCGGCTCCGGGTTGAAGGCCGCGTGGCCGCCGGCCAGGACGATCGGGTCGTCGATGGTGCGGTCCTTGGCCTCCAGCGGGATGCCGGCCAGGTCGAGCGCGGTCAGCATGTTCGTGTAGCCGAGCTCGGTGGAGAACGACAGGCCGAACACGTCGAAGGCCTTCACCGGGCGGTGGGCGTCCACGGTGAACTGCGGGACGTGGTGCTCGCGCATCAGCGCCTCGAGGTCCGGCCAGACGCTGTAGGTGCGCTCGGCGAGCACACCCTCACGCTCGTTCAGCACCTCGTAGAGGATCATGACGCCCTGGTTGGGCAGCCCGACCTCGTAGGCGTCGGGGTACATCAGCGCCCAGCGGACGTCGCAGGCGTCCCAGTCCTTGACGGTCGAGTTCAGCTCGCCGCCGACGTACTGGATCGGCTTCTGGACGTGCGGGAGGAGGGCCTCCAGGCGTGGGAAGACCGATTCGACAGTCATGTACTAGGAACCCTTACGACGTGATTCGGTGCCGCGAGTCGGCACGGGAGGGGTGACCCTCAAGGGTAGCCCAATCCGGGGAACGGGCCGTCTGCCCCGGTTCACGGGCCCTCCGCGCTCCGGCGCGACCCCGGACGGGCCGGTCTCCGCCCGCACCCGCCGGTGTCCACCGGTGCCCACCGGTGCCCACCGGTGGCCTCCCGAGCCCGCTGGTGCCCGCCCCGGCACGCGCGGTGGGCGCCCGCCGGCCGGTCCCGTCCGCCGTTGACACGCCCGGACGGCCCGTGCGGTACTGACAGGGCTCCGCCAAAGACATCTGCACCCCTTCCGGACAAGGAAGTTGAGTCGTACGCTCGGCCCTCGTCGGTTTTCCGGCCGGCACGCCTCTCCCTCCCCACGGGCCGCCCACGGACGGCCCCGTCCGTCCCCGCACGGCCGCCGTTCCCGGCCCGCGGTGCCACGCCCAGCCCCGTCCCCCTCCCCCGTCCCCCCGCCCGCACGCCGTGCCCGGCGGCGCACCCGCACGCCCGCGCCCCGGCGGCCGTACGACCGGCGCAAGGAGAACCATGACCGACACCGGTCGGCGGATCCGCCCGCTCCGGACCCTCGACACCCGGCCGGCCCGCTACCCGACGCCGGCCCAGGCCGAGTCCGCCGCACGGCGGCTCGCCCTGCGGCACCCGGACCGCTGCCGGCTGCGCGAGGTGGGCCGCTCCCGGGCCGGCCGCCCGCTGCTGCTGCTCTCCGTGGACCGCGGCCCGCGGGCCGTCCTGGTGGTCGGCGGCCCGCACCCCAACGAACCGATCGGCACCGCCGGGACCGTCCGGCTCGCCGAGGTGCTGCTCGACCGCCCCGCCCGCCCCGGACTCTCCTGGCACCTGCTGCTCTGCCTCGACCCCGACGGCGCCGCGCTCAACGCCGGCTGGCTGGACGGCCCGCTCACCATGCGGCGCCACTACGAGCACTTCTTCCGCCCCTCCTTCGAGGAGCAGCCCGAGCTGCTGCCCGCCCCCGGCTCCGGCCGCCCGCCGATGCCGGAGAGCCTGGCGCTGACCGGACTGATCGACGAACTGCGCCCGTTCCTCCAGTGCTCGCTGCACGGGGTGGACTTCGGCGGCGCGTTCGCCCAGCTCACCCGCCCCGTCCCGGGCCTGGCCGGGCGCTTCGCCCGCTCCGCGCAGCGCGCCGGCGTGCCGCTCGACGTGGACTCCTACGACGCGATCGGCTGGGCCAGCCCGGACCCGGGCACCTACCTGATGCCGTCTCCGGGCACCGGCGGCTCCCGGGCCCTGCCGGACGAGCCCGAGCTGTCCACCTGGTCGTACGCGGCCCGGTACGGCGCGGTCTCCGCGGTGCTGGAGGTCCCGATGTGGGCCGTCGACGCGGTCGGCGACGCCCACCGCCACCCGGCCGGCCCGCAGGCCCTCGCGGCCGCCGCCCGCGACCTCACCGCACGCGCCGCGGACCTCACCGCCCTGCTCCCGACGGTCCGCGCGCACCGGCACGGGACGCCCGGCCACGAGGCGTACGGCCCGCTGCTGCGCACCGCCGAGTCCAGCCTGGCGGTCGCCCCGCGGGTGGCCGAGGAGTGGCTGGAGCGCTGGGGCGCCGAACCGCTCACCGCCTCCCGGGTGACCACCGCCGGACTGGTCGCCGCCCGCGTACCGCTGCGGGTCGCGTCGATCCTGCTGCGGCTGCTCGCCGACACCCGCGGCCCCGGCGTCGAGGCCGCCCGCGACCGCGCCCGCACCGTCGTCGCCGACAGCCTCGACCGGCTGCGCCACCGCTTCGGCACCCGCTGGGTGCCCGTCCAGGAGCAACTCGCCCACCAGACCCGCGCCGTCCTCACCACCGCCGACTGCCTCCTCTGAACCCGCCCCGGCCCCGGACACGACAGCGCCCCCGGACACGGCGGCGGGGCCGGCCCGGGAAGTCCCGGAC
>NZ_JBHUAL010000092.1:0-33980 GCF_042789775.1 Kitasatospora sp. NPDC056800
GAGTCGGTGGCCGGCGCCCCGGCCGTCACGGCCGTCAAGGCCGCTGCCCGGGAGCGCTCAGAGCTTCTGCCAGGCCGGCTTGGCCGCGTAGGTGTCGCGGAAGTAGTCGGCGAGCTTGAGGCGGGAGGCGGCCGCCTCGTCCACCACGACGGTGGCGTGCGGGTGCAGCTGCAGCGCCGAGGCGGGGACGACCGCGGAGAGCGGGCCCTCGACGGCGAGCGCGACGGCCTCGGCCTTGGCCTCGCCGGTGGCGAGCAGGACCAGGTGGCGGGCCTCCAGGATGGTGCCGATGCCCTGGGTGATGACGTGGTGCGGCACCTCGTCGAGGCTGTCGAAGAAGCGGGCGTTGTCCTCGCGGGTCTGCCGGGTCAGGGTCTTGATCCGGGTCCGGGAGGAGAGCGAGGAGCAGGGCTCGTTGAAGCCGATGTGGCCGTCCGTGCCGATGCCGAGCAGCTGGAGGTCGACGCCGCCGGCCTCGGCCAGCGCGCGGTCGTAGGCGGTGGCGGCCGCGGCGATGTCGGAGGCGTTGCCGTCCGGGCCCAGGAAGGAGTCCTCGGTCAGGCCGAGCGGCTCCACGACCTCGCGCAGCACCACCGAGCGGTAGGACTCCGGGTGGCCGGCGGGCAGGCCGACGTACTCGTCCAGCTGGCAGATGCGCGCCTCGGCGGCGTCCAGTCGGCCGTCGCGGACCCGCTCGGCCAGGGCCTGGTAGATCGGCAGCGGGGTCGAGCCGGTGGCCACGCCGAGCAGGGCGTCGGGCTTGTCGGTCAGCAGATCGGTGATCGCCGCGGCGATGAGTTCGCCGGCCGCACGGGCGTCAGGGACGATCACGATTTCCATACTGGGTCCACCGTTCTGAGGCGAGGCTGAGGTCTAGACCTCCAAGGTCTAGACCAGTTTGCCGTGAAGGGGTGCCCCAGGTCCACCCGGGTCCGCGTTCCGGATGATCTCCGCCACCGCCTCTTCTGCCTGATCGGGACGGCTGCCGCCCGATCGGCATGGCCGGGGCCGGTCGTCGGGACGGGATGTCCCGGCGGCCGGCCCCGGTGGTGGTGCTCTTCACTGCTTCCCGCCCCCTGGTCGTCCGGACGGCTGCCCGGTCGTACGGACGGCGTGGGGGTGGCGGGTGCGGCGCCTCGGCGGCCCCGCGATCAGAACGGGTGGGTACAGGTGGTGACCTGCTTGGCGACGTCCAGCGCGGGGCCGGCGGTCGCGCAGATCATGCGCGGGGCGCCGGCGGTCACCCGCGGGGTGACCGCCTTGGCGGAGCCGAACCGGACGGTGGTCGCGGAGGCGACCGCCTCCCAGGGGCTGCCCCAGGCGGCCTGGGTGCGGACCTCGACCCGAACCAGCGTCAACTGGCCCGGGTCCGCGCTGACCTGGGCGACGCCGACGATGCCGGCGCCGTCGGCCTGGTGCGAGATGCAGGGCTGGTTGAGCACCGTGGCGCAGAGCGCGGTGTCGGTGTCGGACGTCGCGGTGGCCGCTATGGCCGGGGCCGCCGTCAGGCCGGCGATCCCTGCCGCCGCCATCACCACAGCTGCGATCCGAGCGCGCATGATACGAACCTCCTTGGAAATTAAGGGAATCTCACTCCTTGAGATGAGTCTTGCACACATCGTGAACGTGTTGTGTGTGCGTTGCGTCACACTCATGGTGACCGTTCAACTACATCCTGCAACCATTCCTCATCTGTTCAGCACACGGACAACTCCAGTCCTGACGGATGATCAGTTCATGGGTGGAAAAGGGCGGTTCCTCACCCGTCCGGGTGGCGGGCTTGCCCCCGGGGCGAATAGGACGGATACCATCGACCCCATCCCACGGAGGTATCGACCCGATCCCACGGAGGTGCCGCGTGGACACGGTCATCGTCCAACTGCCCGGCCCCGGGCCCGGGATGAGGCCCGGTGGGGCCCCCGGCCTGCTGCGGATGGGCCCGGGCGAGACCGCGGTGTTCGGGCGCGGGGAGCCCGGCCGACCGGTCCCCATCCCACTGCCCGACCAGGGCGTCTCCCGCCGGGCGGGGGAGGTGGTCGCGGCCGAGGACTACTGGCGGCTGTCCAACTTCAGCACCTCGGCCACCTACGTGGTGGAGAACCTGGAGGGCGCGGGGGAGCACGTCAAGGTCGCGCCCGGCCGGCTCGGCGCCCCCGTCCCGTTCGAGCTCTCCCGGGTGCTGCTGCCCGCGCTCGGCGAGCCCGCGGCCTTCAAGGTCTTCGCCCCGCAGCACGCCTACCTCGACGGGCGGCCCGGCGGCGCCGACGGCGAGCACACCGTCAGCCCGTTCGCCCTGGACCCGACCGCCAAGTACTTCCTGGTCCTGCTCGCGCTCTGCGAGCCCCGGCTGCGCTCGCCCTCCGCCGCCGCCGTCCCCGGGGTGACCGAGGTGCTCGCCCGGCTGCGCGCCCTGCCCGGCTGCCGCGGGCTGAGCCGCTCGGCGGTCAACTACCACATCGACTACCTGGTGGAGGCCAAGCTGCGGCTGCGCGAGCCGTACGAGGAAGGGCCGGCCGGCGGCAAGCGCGAGGAACTGGTGGCGCTGGCACTGAAGTTCGACCTCGTCCGGGAGGAGCACCTGGCCCTGCTCCCGCCCCGGCGCCCGGTCGCCCGGCCGTGACGCCCGGCGCCCCGTCCGAGCCGTCGCCGGGGTCCGAGCCCGAGCCGGAGCCGGGTTCCGACCCCGGGCCGTCCGGGGGCCCGTCCTTCGCGGTCCCGGAGGGCTACCCGATCGCCGGCTACCGCCTCGGCGCCTTCCTCGGCGCGGGTGCCTGGGGCAGCGTGTACGCCGCCGAGGGCCCCGACGGGAGCCAGGCCGCCGTCAAGATCCTCGGCGCGGCCCGGTTCGCCCCCGGCCAGCGCCGGACCGTGGCCCGGATGGCCCGCAGCGAACAGCGCTTCAGCCGCCGCGCCGATCACCCCCACCTGATCCGAACCCTCGCCGTGGCCACCGTCGAGGACCCGGACCACCCGGCGCTCGACGGTGCCGTCGCCCTGGTGATGGAACGCGCCGCCGGCAGCCTCCAGGACCTGCTGGGCGAGGCCCGCCCCGGTGCCGCGGTGCCCGGCGCCGAGCGGATCCTGGCCGAGGTCTGTGCCGGGCTGAGCCACATGCACCGGGTCGGCTGGGTGCACGGGGACCTGAAACCGGCCAATGTCCTGCTGATGCCCGACGGCACCGCGAAGATCGCCGACTTCGGCCTCACCGCCGAGCTGGAGGGCACCCACGCCTACGCCCCGCCGCTGGGCTCGCCCGACCACGTCCCGCCCGAGTGGTGGTCCGAGCGCACCGGCGCCCGCGGCATCGCGCTGCGCCCCAGCGCCGACGTCTGGGCCTTCGGGGTGATCGCCCACCAGGTGCTCACCGGCGGCCTGCACCCCTTCCTCGGCGCCACCAGCCGGGCCCGCTCGCTGGCCGCCCAGGCGTACGCGCGGGGCGCCGCGCCGCTCCGGCTGCACGAGGCGCTGCCGATGCGCTGGCGGCCGGTGGTCGCCGCCTGCCTCGCCCCCGGGCGGGAGGAGCGGACCCGGACCGGCCCGGCCGGGCTGGCGGCGCTGGTCGCCCGGGCCGCCGCCGTTCCGGGCCGGTGCCGTCGGGTCGCTGTCCGGGTCGCCGTCCAGGCCGCCGTCCGGTCCGGCGCGGGCCTGCTCGCCTGCGGGCTCGCCGTCCTCGCCTTGGTCGGTGGCCCGGAGCCCGGCGGACCGGGCGCGGCTGAGCGCGCGGCGCCCCCGCCGTCCGGCGCGATCCCGGCCGGATCGGACGTCCCGGTGGCCTACCGGGGCATGATCGAGACCGCGGCGCGGCGGTGCCCCGAGCCGGAGGTCACCCCGGTGCTGCTGGCCGCCATGCTGAAGGCCGAGAGCGGCTTCGACCCGAAGGCCGCCCGCCCGGAGACCGGCGAGTACGGCATCGCCCTGTGGACGCCCTCCGTCTTCGAGGCCTGGGGCAAGGCCGCCACCCACGCCGGTCCGAAGTCGTACTGGGACCCGGGCGACGCGATCGCCGCGATGGGCAACTACGCCTGCTGGCTCGACCAGCAGATAAAGCGCCACGGCTTCACCCGCGACCTGCCCGCCCTGGTCGCGGCGGCCTACCGGACCAGCGACAAGACCGTGGCGACCGCCGGGGGCGTCCCGGAACGGCTTCGGCAACATGTCGACAAAGTGCTTCAGTACCTTCATGGCTACGGTGGGTGACTGCCGAATTGGGATGAGTTATGCCACATCCCTATGTATCCGGCGCGGGCACCCGGGTGACGGGCCTCCGGTCTGGGATCCTCGGCGGCATGATCACGAAGCTCCGCGCGGCTCTCGCGCAATGGACCGTCGTCGTCCCGGTGGTGTCGTTCCTCGTCCTCGCCCTGACCTGGCACAAGGAACTCCCCGGCTGGGTGGTGGCGGTGGTCGCCTGCTTCCTGGTGGGCGCCGTGCTGTCGGCCGTGCACCACGCGGAGGTGATCGCGCACTGGTCGGGGGAGCCCTTCGGGTCACTGGTCCTCGCCGTGGCGGTCACCGTGATCGAGGTCGCGCTGATCGTGACGCTGATGGCCGACGGCGGGGACAAGTCCTCCACCCTGGCCCGGGACACCGTCTTCGCCGCCGTGATGATCACCTGCAACGGCATCCTCGGACTGTCCATCCTGGTCGCCGCCGTCAAGTACCGGACCGCCGTCTTCAACGCCGAGGGCACCGGCGCCGCGCTGGCCTGCATCGCCACCCTCGCGACCCTCAGCCTGGTACTGCCGACCTTCACCACCAGCTCGCCCGGCCCCCAGTTCTCGACCACCCAGCTCACCTTCGCGGCCACCGCCTCGCTGGTGGTCTACGGCCTGTTCGTGGCCACCCAGACCGTCCGGCACCGCGACTACTTCCTGCCCGTCACCCCCGAGGGCCGGGTGCTGGCCGAGGAGGAGCACGCCTCACCGCCCACCCTCCGGGCCGCCGGGATCAGCCTGCTGCTGCTCGCCGTCGCCCTGGTGGCGGTGGTGGGCCTGGCCAAGGGCGTGTCGCCGACCATCGAGAAGGCGGTGGACGACGCCGGGCTGCCGCACGCCGTGGTCGGCGTCGTGATCGCCATGATGGTGCTGCTGCCGGAGACCATCGCGGCGCTGCGCGCGGCCGTCCGCAACCGGGTGCAGACCAGCCTCAACCTCGCCCTCGGCTCGGCGCTCGCCAGCATCGGCCTGACCATCCCGGCGGTCGCGATCGCCTCCACCTGGCTCTCCGGCCCGCTCGTCCTCGGCCTCGACCCGGCGCACATGGTGCTGCTGAGCCTGACCATCGTGCTGCTCACCCTCACCGTCATCCCGCGCCGGGCGACCCCGCTGCAGGGCGCGGTGCACCTGGCGGTGCTGGCGGGGTACGTGGTGCTGGCGCTGAACCCGTGAGGGCCCGCCGGCCGTAGTCGACAGTGGAAGCCCCTGCCACGTTCCCCCGTGCGGTCAGGGGCTTCCGCCGTTCCCGGGGCCGGATCGGGTGGTGCCGGTGGTGTCAATGGGATCAGTGGGACTGGTGGGACTGGTGGTGAACCCGGGAGGCGGTGCCGGCCGTGGTACCGGATGAGGGCCCCGGTCCGCCCCCGTGGTCGGGGCCCTCGTCGAACCCGGCGCGACCGCCGTTGATCCCCCCGAGGGGTCCGCGCCGCGGAACGACGGAGAGCCCCTGGTCCCGCTGCTGCTCGCGGGCCGGGGGCTCGGTTGCGTCCGGGATCCGGCGTGGCGGGTGGACCCGTACGGCAGGGGTGGCCGGTATTGGCCGGTTCGCGGGGCGGCCTGCGTGTCGGGGCGGCGGGCGGGTGCCGGGGTTCTCTATCGTCCGTCCGGAACCGCCCAGTCCGAGGACTCCGTCGCGCGGACAGCCGATCCGACCCGTGGGAGAGTGCGATGCCCGGCCCAGAGCAGACCGTCCGGCCCGAGGAGACCGTCAGTGGCGGGGAGGCCGTCCAGGACGGGGGGAGCGCCGACGTCATCGTGGTCGGCGCCGGACCGGCCGGCTCCACCGCCGCCGCCCACCTCGCCCAGACCGGACTGGACGTCCTGCTGCTGGAGAAGTCCGCCTTCCCGCGCGAGAAGGTCTGCGGGGACGGCCTCACCCCGCGCGCCGTCAAGCAGTTGACCGACCTCGGCATCGACGTCTCCGAGGAGGCCGGCTGGCTGCACAACCGGGGCCTGCGGCTGATCTCCGGGCACCGCTCGGTGGAGTTCGACTGGCCCGAGCTCTCCGCCTACCCCGGGTACGGACTGGTCCGGCGCCGCGCCGACTTCGACGAACTGCTCGCCCGCAAGGCCGCCTCGCTCGGAGCCCGGGTGGTCGAACGCGCCAATGTGACGGGCCCGACGCTGGACGAGCGGACCGGCCGGATCACCGGCGTCACCGCCAAGCTGGGCGAGGAGCGCCGGCCGGTCGCCTACCGGGCCCCGGTCGTGGTCGCCGCCGACGGCAACTCCACCCGGCTGTCGGTGGCGATGCGGCGCTACCGCCGCACCGACCGCGCGATGGGCGTCGCCTACCGGACGTACTTCACCACCCCGAGGCACGACGACCGCTACCTGGAGGTCTGGCTCGACCTGCGCGACCCCGACGACCGGGCCCGGCGCCAGTTGCCCGGCTACGCCTGGGTGTTCGGCATGGGCGACGGCACCGCCAACGTCGGCCTCGGGGTCCTGGACACCGCCGGGACCGAGGCGGACTGGCGCGAGGTGCTGCGGCGCTGGTGCGACGGCCTGCCCCCGGAGTACGGCTACACCCCCGACGCGGTCACCGAGCCGATCCGCGGTGCCGCCCTGCCGATGGGCCTCAACCGCGCGCCCCACTACGCCGACGGCCTGCTGCTGATCGGCGACGCGGGCGGGACGGTCAGCCCGGGCACCGGCGAGGGCATCGCCTACGCGATGGAGTCCGGCCGCTACGCCGCCGAGACCATCGTCCAGGCCCTCGCCCGCCGCACCGACCGCGGTCGCGAACTCGCCCTGCGTGCCTACCCGCAGGCGCTGCGCTCCGCCTACGCGGGCTACTTCGCGCTCGGCCGCCTGGCCGCCGACATGCTGGGCCGCCCGAAGCTGCGCGGCGCGGCCGGGGCGGCCGGGCTCGGCCACCCGGCGCTGCTGAAGGCGGCGTTCCGGCTGATGGCCAACCTGACCGAGCCGAACTCCAAGGACGCCCTCGACCGGCTGCTCCACCTGCTCGGGCGGGTCGCCCCGGGGAAGTGACCCGGGCGCGCCGGACCGCTCATCCTCGCGGACGGGCGGTCCCGGTGTCCCGGCTTTGGCCGAATCCGCCGAGTCGAACGCGCAGCCGCACGGATCATGTTGACGAATGATCAGATGATCCGATTGCCTGGTGTCGAACCAGTCACGGAAGGTGAGCACAACGCTCCTCCGTGGCTCCTTTTTCGACCGCTGACCCGTTCGACGGAGACACCGTGCGCCTTCGCCTTCGCCTGCTCGTCGCGCCGCTCGCCGCGGCCGCCGCCCTCACCGCCGTGACCGTCCCCGCCGCCGTCGCGGCCCCGGCGGCCACCCCCGCCGACCAGTGCTCCGCCGCCTTCCGCCACGACGACGCCCGCCTCGGCCCGGCCGACCTCCCGACCGCCGGGCCGGTCGGCCGCCAGCTCGTCGGCTACCAGCGCACCGGCGGCGCGGGCGAGCAGGACTTCCTGGCCAAGTACTACGACCCGGCCGGCAACGGCGGCAAGGGCGGCTGGATATACCCGCCGGCCGACGGCTACGTCACCCTGCCCGACGGCAGCCCGATCGAGTTCGACCTCACCCTCTACCCGAACCAGAACATCGACCGCTACGGCAGCGAGTACGGCGCCTACCTCGCCCCCGAGGGCCTGCCCTACGCCAGCCGCGCGCTCCCGCCGCAGAGCCTGGACGGCACCCCGCCGGCCGCCTGCAACTACCACGACTACAAGGTGGTCAAGGCCTTCACGGTGCACGCCGGCCCGATCGCTCCCTGGTTCAACCAGCCCGGCTGGGGCCTCCAGTACCAGCTCGACGCCACCCTGCTGCCCGGCGGCCCGGCCAAGCTGAACGTGCTCTGGCTGGTGGAGAACGGCTACCTGGCCCGGATCTGACCGCGCCCCGTCCGCCCGCCCGCTCCGTCCACCAGGGCGGAGCGGGCGGGCGAAGTCGGGCACCGGAATATTCGCTGGCGGGCCCCCGGGAGCGGGGGATAGGAAGACGGGATGACCATCAGCGATCCCGGCACCGCCCAGCGGCTGTTCCGCCCCACCGTCCTCGACCTCGGCGACGCCGTGCTGCGCCCGTGGGGGCCCGGCCTCGACGTGGCCGGCGGAATCGTGCCCGCCCTGCTCGCCGCCGCGGCGGACCCGGCCGTCGCCCGCTGGAACCCGCTCAGCGCCACCGGCCCAGTCGACCCGCAGGCCTACCTGGAGCGCTGCGAGGCAGGCTGGGCCGACGGCAGCGCGGCCTCCTTCGCCGTGATCGACGCCGCCGAAGGCAGCCTCTGCGGCAACGCCTACCTGGGGTGGAGCAACCGGGACGACGGCGTGGCCATGGTCGGCTACTGGCTGCTCGCCGCGGCCCGCGGCCGGGGCCTGGCCACCCGGGCCACCACCGCCGTCACCCGCTGGGCGGTGGAGCACGCCGGCGCCCGCCGGATCGAGCTCTACCACGCCGTCGGCAACGAGGCCTCCTGCCGGGTCGCCGAGCGGGCCGCCTTCCCGTACGAGGGCACCCTGCGCGCCTCCTACACCTACGGCGGGGGCGTCTACACGGACGAGCACCTGCACGCCCGGCTGGCCTCGGACCCGTTCACGGACTGAGCGCCCGCCCGCGGGCCCGCGGCCGGCGGAACGGCTCAGCCCCGGACGGTTCCGCCGCGGACCGCGTACGCGTGGGCGGTGGACTCGGCGAAGCGCTCCTCCTGCATGGCCGTCAGCCGCTGGACGACCAGGACGGCGAGGACGGCGGCGACCACCTCCAGCACGTCGGAGGCCAGCAGCCAGCCGAGGGCGGTCTGGTAGTCGTCCGGGTACTTCGCCGAGTTCAGGTAGTTGGCGCCGAACCGGCCGGTCGCGTTGGCCAGCCAGAAGGTGGCCCACCAGAGGTTGACCAGCGGCTGGGGGTGCGGCAGGCGCACCCCGGAGGCGTCCGGCCGGGCGCTGGCCGTCCAGGTGTCGACCGTGATCCGGAACGGGAACCAGAGGGCGACCACGGGGGTGAACCAGCCGCCGATCGCCCAGCCGCGCTTGAACCGGTGCCCGCTCGGGTCGAAGACCTCCGCGTTCACCCGCACCCGGTGGAACCAGGTGATGAAGGCGACCGCCGAGGCCAGCAGGGTGAGCGTCTGGACCAGGCTGACGTTGTCGTAGAGCAGGGCCGCGTCCGTCAGCGCGGACTCGTCGGCCAGGTCGGAGTCGGCGGCGAACTCCCCCGCCTCCCCGTACAGGCGGAAGCCCGCGGCGAGCGAGGCGAGGGTCGCGGTGCCGCACACGGCGAGCAGGACGGTGGCGGCGGTGGAGCTGGGTCTGGGCGAGCGGTACAGGGCGGGCGAAGGCATCGGGGACGGACTCCTGGACTGGACCAATGTGACGGGGCGACACCCTAGGGCCTGCGGGCAGCCCCGGACCAGCGGCTTTTCGCGGACCGCACCGCACGACGGGCCCCGGCGCGCGGCCGCCGCCCCCGCCCCGGCCCCGGCCCGCGCTCCGGAGCGACGGCGCACGCGCGGAGCGGCGGTCCGGGCGGCGCGAACCGACGGACGCGCGGCGCCCCGCCGTGGCTCCTTGCCACGGCCCCCCCGCCGCGGATCCACGGGGCGCAGGCTGCGCGCGCGGCGGGGGAGCGACCTAACCTGGAAGAGAGCGTTCGGTGCGTCGCCCGCGAACGGAAGCGGTGGTCATGACGGTGGTCTCGGCGGCTCTCTTCGGTACCGACTGGTGGCAGCCCGCGCTGCCGGGCGGTGCCGAGTTGCTGCGCGAGTGCGCGGTACGGGGCTGGACGGTCGTGCTGACCGGCCCCGGGCCGGCCGGGGCTCCGGCTCTGGCCGTGGCCGACCCCGGGGGCGACCCGGTGCGGGCCGCGCTGGACCTGGTGGACGGCAGGCCCTCGCACGCCGTGGCCGTCGCCGGGAGCGTGCGCGAGGTCCGGGTGGCGCGGCGGGCCGGGGTGCCGTGCGTCGCCCTGGCGGCCGGCCGGGACACCGGCCCCGAGCTGCGGGCGGCGGGCGCGGCCGAGGTCCACCGCGACGCCGCCGCCCTGTTGAGCGTCCTGGACGACAGCCTGCTCGCCCGCCCCCGGGCGTTCGGGCCCGTCGGCGCCGGAACAGGCGGTGCCCGGAACGGTTAGCGCGAGCCCGTACCGGGCAACCGCCCGGGTGCGAGCACGTCACCCGAAGTGTCGGAGGTGACCGAGATGGACGGACCCGCGTTGAGCGGATGGGAGCGGCGGCTCCTCGAGGAGATCGAGTCCGATCTGCGCCAGGACACACGGCTCGACCGGAAGCTGAGCACCATGGGCGCCGAGCCGCCGAGCCGGGTCCGGGGCGTGCTCCGCGGCATCGGGCGCAGGTTCTCGGCGGGGGTCGTGCTGACCGCCCTGGTGATGACGATGATCTGCCTCGGCGTGGGCCTGCGGACCCCGGCCACCGCCGTACTGGTCGCGCTCGGCGTGGTCTGGGCGGCCACCGTGGCGGCCGCGTTCGCCGCCTCCGAGCTGCTGCGCCGCCGCCGCGCCGGCCGCGGCGGCACCGAAGCGGTGGACCCGGCGGAGGCCCGGGAACGCCGGGAGCGCCGCGAACGGCGGCCCTGGGACCGTCCGGAGGCGTGACACCATGACCACCGACCTGTGGGAGTACCGCCCGGGCTCCCATCCCGCCGCCGACCTCACGCTGGTCGGGTACGAGGTGCTCGCCACCGACGGCCCGGTCGGCCGGGTCGAACAGGACGCCGGGGACCACCTGCTGGTCGACGCCGAACCCTGGGTGCCCGGCACCCGGGTGCTCGTCCCGGCCGGACTGGTCGCCCGGCTCGACCACCTCGACCGCGCCGTCCACCTCGACTGCCCGCGCGCCAGGCTCAGCTCCGCCCCGCCCGCGGCCGTCGACCTGACCGCCCCGCACCCGCGCTGAGCGACCACGCCATGGGCTGGCCGTCCACGACGCTCACCGGACGCGTGATCGCCTTCCTGGTCGCGCCGTACGGGGCCGAACAGGTCGAACTGACCGACCCCTGGCAGGCCGTCGCCGAGTCCGGCGGCACCCCGCGGCTGCTGTCCACCGCCGAGGGCCGGGTCCGCACCGTCCGGCACCACGCCGAGGGCGACACCTTCGCCGTGGACGCCCTGGTCGCCGAGGCCGACCCGGCGGCCTACGACGGGCTGGTCCTCCCCGGCGGCGTCGCCAACCCCGACCGGCTGCGCCTGGACCGCCCGGCGGTCGCCTTCGTGCACGCCTGCTGCGCCGCCGGCCGTCCGGTCGCGGCGATCTGCCACGCGGCCTGGACGCTCATCGAGGCCGACGCCGTCCGCGGCCGCACCCTCACCTCCTGGCCCAGCCTGCGCACCGACCTGGTCAACGCCGGCGCCCACTGGGTGGACGAGCCGGTCCACGTCTGCCACGACGGCCCCGGCCCGCTCGTCACCAGCCGCGAGCCGGGCGACCTGCCGCTGTTCGACGACGCCTTCGTGACGGAGTTCGCCCACGCGGCGGCGAAACGGAGGCGGTGAGCAAGGGGAGCGAGGGCGGGGTCAGTCGCCGCGGAGGCGGAGGAAGGTGGCGGACGGCGGGCGGCCGGTGAGGGTGAACTCGGCGCGGAGCGGGGCGGTCAGCGGGTGGACCGGGCCGTGGTCCGGGTCGGTGGCGGGCGGGCCGAGCAGGGGGCGGGCGAGTTCGGCGACCTCGCGGGACTGGACCGGGGTGAGCCGCGGGGTGGTCAGGAACACCCGGCCGTCGTCCAGCTGGAGGATCAGCGCGTGCGGGTGGGCGGCCGGGCCGGTGACGGCGCGGACGGTGGCGTCGAGGGTGTCGCCGCGGCGGTACTTGGCCCAGACCCGGCCCGCGCCGCGCGGGCGGTACGGGGCCGCCGCGGCCTTGCAGACCAGTCCCTCCACCCCGGTGTCGGCGAGCCGCTCCATCCACTCCAGCGCCTCCGCCCGGTCGGTGGTGGCCATGACCGGCCGGATCGGCGGCGGGACGTCGGCGAGGGCGGCGAGCAGCAGCCGGCGGCGGTCGGTGAGCGGAAGGGCCCGTACGTCGCGGCCGGGCAGCGCCAGCAGGTCGAAGGCGATCAGGCCGAGCGCCACCCCGGTGGCGGCGGCGCGGGCCCGGCGGGTGCGCAGCAGCTCGCCGAAGGCGAACCGGCCGTCGCGCCAGGCGACCAGCTCGGCGTCCAGCACCAGGCCCTCCGGCAGCCGGGCGACGGCTGCGGCGATCGGCGGGAACTCGGGGGCGAGGTCGCGGCCGCCGCGGGACTGGAGGTACGCGGGCCGCCCGCCCCGGGCGAAGGCGACGCAGCGGAAGCCGTCCAGCTTCAGCTCGTACTGCACGCCCCCGCCGCCCAGGCCGTCGGCGGGCGGGACGGCGGCCACGGCGGCCGGGCGCATCACCTCGACGGGCGGGTGCAGCACCTGGGCCGGCCGCGCTCCTTCCGCCCGCCTGGTCGGTGGTGACCCCGTCGGCGGTGATCCCGTCGGTGGTGGCGCCGCCGGTGCGCCGGGCAGCGGCCGGGCCCGCTCCGGGTCCAGCAGTGGGGCGAGCAGGTCGCCGTGGGCGGCCAGCCGGTCGGGCACCTCGGCGAGGGTGAAGACCAGGTCCCGCTCGTCGGCGGCCCGTTCCAGCTCCGCCCAGGCCAGCGGGGTGGAGACGGTCGGCAGCGGCCTGGCCCGCAGGGTGTACGGCGCGGCGGTGGTCTTCTTGGCGTTGTTCTGCGACCAGTCGACCAGCACCCGGCCCCGGCGGCGGGCCTTGGCCATGGTGTGCACCACCAGCTCCGGGTGCTCGGCCTCCAGGGCGGCGGCCAGCGCCTTCGCGTACCCGGAGACCCGGGCGCTCGGCGCGGGCTCGATCGGGACCAGCAGGTGCAGGCCCTTGGAGCCGGAGGTCTTCACCCAGGCCGCCAGGCCGTCCGCCGCGAGCCGCTCGCGCAGCAGCAGCGCGACCGTGCGGCAGGTGAGCACGTCGGCGCCCTCGCCGGGGTCCAGGTCCAGCACCAGCCGGTCGGCGAGGGCGGGTCGGGCCGCGTGCCACTGCGGGACGTGCAGTTCCAGGCAGCCCAGGTTGGCGACCGCCAGCAGCGCCGCGCCGCTCTCCAGCACCACCTGGCGCAGCTCGCCGGTGTTGCTCGGCACGTCGACCGTGCGCACCCAGTCCGGGGTGCCGGGCGGCGGGTTCTTGGCGACGAACACCTCCGCCTCGACGCCGTCCGGGCAGCGGAGGAAGGAGACCGGGCGGTCGCGCAGGTGCGGGAGCAGCGCGGCGTGCACGGCGGCGTAGTAGCGCAGCACCTCGCCCTTGGGGGTGCCGGTGCGCGGGTAGTACACCTTGTCGAGGTGGGAGAGGGCGAGGGTGCGCCCGTCCACCGTCATCTGCGGCACGGTCCGCCTCCGATGCCTCCGATGCCTCCGGTGGGGTGGCCCCGCTGTCAGTCTGCCCCGGTCCGGCGGCCACCGCCTCGGCGCCGCCGCTCCGGGCCGTCCGTGACCGCGGACCGCCTCACCCCCGTGGGCGGCCGGCCGGCCGGGGCGCGCCCGGGTAGGTGCCGAAGTACCAGCGGTTGCCCTCCGGGTCGGCGGCGGCGAAGTCACGCGAGCCGTAGTCGGTCTCGTACAGCCCGGTGATGATCCGGGCCCCGGCGGCCACCGCGCGGGCGTGCACGCCGTCCGGGTCGGCGGTGACCACGTACGCGGTGAAGCCGCCCGGCCGGCCCGGCCACGGTTCGGCGTCCTCGGGCGCCGGACGGTCGGAGCCGAGCATCACGCCGCCGCCCTCGGGCCAGGCGAGTTCGGCGTGCGCGACGAACTCGCCCTCGCCGTAGGCGACGACCTCCTGGAAGCCGAAGGCGTCGACCAGGAAGCGGATCAGGGCCCGGGCGTCGGTGGCGCGCAGGTTGGGCCAGACCTGCGGGGCGGGGGTCTCGGTGGTGTCCATCGCTCGCTCACTCCTCGGGAGGTGCGGGTGGCCGGGCCGGGAGCCGGGCCGGTCGCGTTCTCTTCCACTCTGCGGCCGCGCCCCGGGCCCCGCCTCGAAGGTCGCGCGGACTCGCCCGCTCCGGCTGCGCGGGGTCGCGGGCGGAGGCGGGGTTGCTTATGGTGAGGGCGCGGTCACAGCCCCCTTCCGCCCCGACGGCGGGAGCCCGGGAGCACCGCCGGGGGGATGCGGGGGGGATCCGGCGGGGGGAACCACCGACGAAGGAGTCCCCGTGACCAAAGCCCGAGACATCATGCACACCGGTGCCCAGTGCATCGGCGCCCACCAGACGCTCGCCGAGGCCGCGCGGATGATGCGCGACAAGCACGTGGGCGCGCTGCCGATCTGCGGCGACGACCAGAAGCTCAAGGGCATCATCACCGACCGCGACATCGTGCTGCGATGTATCGCGGAGGGCAAGGACCCGGCCACGATGACGGCCATCGAACTGGGCGGCCACCTGCACTGCGTACGCGCCGAGGACAGCATGGAGACGGTGCTGCGCAAGATGGAGCAGCACCAGATCCGGCGGATCCCGGTGATCGACGGGGACCGGCTGGTGGGCATGATCAGCGAGGCCGACCTGGCGATGGGCCACCGCGAAGGCCAGCGGCTGACCGATCAGCAGATCATCGAGTTCATGGACAGCGTGTACCTGAAGCACTGACCGGCTGACACCCCGCCCGGCCCGCCCCGCCCCGCCCCGTTTCCGCCCTGCCCCGCCCCGCCCGCTCCGGTGACCGGCCGGCCCCCCGTACCGGCCGGGCCCTTCGAGCGTGCCGGGCGGGGCAGCGGTGCGTCTTGTACGAATGCGCACTCCTCAGCTCCCGGAACCCCCTGGGTCCAGGACGGTGCTGGTCACCCGCCCGCTGACCCGGTCGGTGACCCGCTCGGCGGGCCCGGGCAGGGCGGCGGCGGTGCGCCGGGCGGCCAGGAACGCGCGCGGCGAGCAGCCGACCATGGCGCGGAAGGTCCGGTCGAGGTGGGACTGGTCGTAGTAGCCGCAGCGCGTGGCCAGGTCGGCGCCGGTGGGCCGGTACCCGGAGCGGTGGTCCCCGGAGGGGTGGTCCTCGTGCGCGGTCAGGGCGTTGAGGGTGCGCTGGAGCCGGAGGATGCCGGCCGCCTGCTTGGGGGCCAGCCCGAGGTGCTCGCGGAAGCGCAGCTCCAGTCGGCGGCGGCTCCACCCGGTGCCCTCGACCAGGGTGCCGATCGGCACCAGCCCGTGCGAGTGCCGCAGTTGCCGCCAGACCCAGTGCACGGACGGGTCCCAGTCCGGCCCGTACGCGAACAGCGCGCCGAAGTACCCGTCCAGCATGGCGAACCGGGCCGGCCAGCTCGGCGCGTGGGCCAGCCGGTCGGTCAGCGCCCGCAGCCGCGGGCCCAGGACGTCCCCGGCCTCGGCCCAGTGCCCGCCGAGCTCGCCGGCCAGCGGCCCGAACGCCCGGAACGCGCCCTGCGGGGTGAGCGAGACGGCCAACCCGTGCAGCGCGCCCGCGTGTTCGGCGACCGTCGCGGTGCGGCGCAGCCCGGCCGCGACCGAGCCGAAGGAGGCCGCGGCCGTGGGGGAGACGGCGTCGGTGAGGCTCATGGTGCCCTCGAAGGCGAGCGCCACGGTGACCACGTCCGTCGGCACCTCCAGCCGTCGGAGCGGCTGCCGCAGCGCCAGCCGGTAGCCCCGGTAGCCGAGCACGTACCCGCGCAGCGGCGCGGTCGGCGCGCCGAGGACCGTCCCGGGAGGGGTGTTCCGGATCATCGCAACTCCCCAGCTCGGTCCGGCGGGTGACACGCGCACGGGCCATCGTAGGCGGCACCGCCCGGCCCCCGGGAGGGCCCGGGCGGTGCGGGGCGTCTCAGGAAGCGGAATCCGGTTTCTTGCCAGCCGAGATGGGGGCAGACTGGCGGGCATGGGAAAGCAGTACGAAGCCATCGACGGTCGGCTGCGCCGGTTCATCGAGCGCCAGCCGGTCTACTTCGTGGCCACCGCCCCGCTGGCCGCCGACGGGCACGTCAACCTCTCGCCCAAGGGCCGGTCCGGGACGCTCGCGGTGATCGACGAACTCACCCTCGCCTACCTGGATTTCGGCGGCTCGCAGGCCGAGACGGTCGCCCATCTGCGGGAGAACGGCCGGATCACCCTGATGTGGTGCGCCTTCGAGGGCCCGCCGACCGTGGTGCGGGTGCACGGGCGCGGGGAGCCGGTGTTCCGGGACGACCCGCGGTTCGCCGAACTGCTCGGCCACTTCGACCCGTCCGCCGACGGATCCGGGCTGCGGGCGATCGTGCTGGTCAGGGCGGAGCGGGTCAGCGACTCCTGCGGGTACGCGGTGCCGTTCATGGACTACCGGGCCGACCGCGACCTGCACGCCCAGTACTTCGACCGGAAGGACGAGGAGGAGTTCGGCGCCTACTGCGAGCGCAAGCCGCTGGTCGGCAGCAGCATCGACGGGCTGCCGGCCGTTCCGCTGCCGCTCCCGCCCCGGCCGTCCTGACCGGCCCGTTCCACCGGGGTGGCCGGGATCCGGGGGCCGAGGGGCCGGGAGCCGAGGGGTCGGGATCCGGGGCTCCGGCCGGGAACGCGACGAGGCCGCCGCGCCCCGGGCGGGGTGCGGCGGCCTCGTGGCCTACGTCTTACTTGCTCAGACCGGCCTTGACGGAGCAGACCGGCCAGGCGCCGGGGCCCTGGGCGGCGAGGACCTTCTCGCCGATGGCGATCTGCTGGTCCTTGGTGGCCTGGTGGGCCTGCGCGGCGTAGGAGGTGCCACCGAAGGCGGCCCAGGTGCTCTGGGTGAACTGCAGGCCGCCGTAGAAGCCGTTGCCGGAGTTGATGGCCCAGTTGCCGGTCGCCTCGCAGGCGGCGACCTTGTCCCAGACCGTGGCCGGCGCGGCGGAGGCGCTGGTGGCCGTGACGAGGCCGGCCACGGGCAGGGCGGTGATCGCCCCGGCCATCAGAGCCATCCGGACGCGGTTGCGGCGCTTCGGGGTGGCAGTGGTGGTGGCAGCGGCGGTCTCGTTACGGAAGGTCATGGAGTTCCTTTCGGAGGGGTCTGCGAGCGCGCGGAACCAGGCCCTCGGAAGGCCGTCGGTTTCGGGGACACGTCACTCGCGTGGTCCTGCACCGTTCTGCCCGGGGGCGGTTGGCCCGGCCGGAGCGGATCGCTCGGTGCAACGGGTTCGAAGTTACGGGGGTGGACGGGGCGGTTTCAAGGATCCGAAGGTTTAGCCACGTCAGAGGGGTGTTACCGCGCGTAAGGATCAAGGAAATGTGGCGATTTCACCCGATTTGCCACCATTTCCAAGATCAAAAAGCCCCGGGAAGTGGCCCGCGCCACTCCGAACCCGCCCCGGAACCGGTGTGAGGCCGCCCACACGGTCGACAGCGTGTGACGGTCGGCCAGCCGCCGGTGCCGGTTCCACCGCCGCGGCCGCCCGCCCGGGTGGCCCGCGCCACAGCCCTCACCCGGAGTGCCCCCTGCCGTCACTCCCGGTGGCGGGCATAGCCTCGGCCCCATGAGCAACGACAGCGATGCAGCGGACACGGCGGACGCGGGAGAGGCGGCCGCCGGTGCGGGAGGGGCGGCCGACGCCGGTGCGGGACGGGCCGCCGCGGCGGGAGTGCCGATCGGCGCCGAGGAGCACGAGGCCGCGGCCGCGCCCGCGGGCTTCGAGCTGGGCACCGACGGCCCCAGCGTGGTGCTGGCCGGCCTGGACGGCTCCGACTCCTCCTGGCGCGCCACCGCCTACGCCGCCGGACTGGCCCGCCGGCAGGGCGCCGTCCTCGCGGTGGCGTACGTCCAGCCGATCCTCGGCGCCGCGACCGCCCTGGCCGGAGCCGTGGTGGAGGAGACCACCCAGGAGATCGCCGAGGAGCTGCTGGCCGCCCTGCGCGAGGCCGAGCACCGGGTGCGCGAGGTGTGGAAGGTGGAGTGGCGCTTCCTGACCATGCGCGGCGACCCGTACACCGGCCTCGCCAAGCTCGCGGACGAGCTGCGCGCCGACGCCGTGGTGGTCGGCGTCTCCGAGCAGGCCGGGCACAAGGTGATCGGTTCGGTGGCGGTCCGGCTGGTCAAGGCGGGCCGCTGGCCGGTCACCGTCGTCCCATAGGCGTGTGCCCCCAGCCTGAGGCGCGCGCCCTGACCTGCGTGCCCCGGGCCTGAGGCGCGTGCCCGGCCCGGGGCCGGGTAGCCGCCCGAAGGGGGCCGGAGCGGCGGCCGGTAGGGTGCGTGACCATGACGGACACGCGGGGCACGCACCCCTCCGAGCCCGCCCACCCGACCGGCAGTGACCTGCACCTCGACCTCCCCGCCACCGGGGGCCGGCGTGCCGCGCTGATGACGGCCCTGCGCGAGGCGATCCGCAGCGGCAGACTGGCCCCCGGCACCCGGCTGCCGCCCTACCGCGCCCTCGCCACCGACCTCGGCCTGGCCCGCAACACCGCCGCCGAGGCCTACGCCGAACTCGTCGCCGAGGGCTGGCTCACCGCCCGGCAGGGCTCCGGCACCACCGTCGCCGAACGCGCCGAGCCCGTCCCGAGCGGCCGGGCCCGCCGGCCCTCCCGCCGCCCCGGCCCCACCCACGACCTGCGCCAGGGCCAGCCCGACGCCTCCTCCTTCCCGCGCACCGCCTGGCTCGCCGCCGCCCGCCGGGCCCTCACCGCCGCCCCCAACGAGGCCTTCGGGCCCGGCGACCCCCAGGGCCGGCGCGAACTGCGCACCGTCCTCGCCGACTACCTCGCCCGCGCCCGGGGCGTGCGCACCGACCCCGACCGGATCGTGGTCTGCTCGGGCTTCGCCCACGCGCTGCGGCTGCTCTTCGACGGTGCCGCGCCCGTCCTGCCGCCCGCCGAGCACGGCCCGCTGGCCGTCGAGGCGTACGGGCTGGGCTTCCACCACGGGCTGCTGGCCGCCGCCGGCGTCACCACCGTTCCGCTGCCGATCGACGAACGGGGCGCCCGGACCGGCGAGTTGGCGAACCACCCGGACGTCCGGACGGCGCTGCTCACCCCCGCCCACCAGTTCCCCACCGGCGGCCCGCTGCACCCGGGCCGCCGCGCCGCCGTGGTGGACTGGGCGCGCGGGCGCGGCGGGCTGGTCCTGGAGGACGACTACGACGGGGAGTTCCGCTACGACCGCCAGCCGGTCGGCGCCCTCCAGGGGCTCGACCCCGAACGGGTGGTCTACCTCGGCAGCGCCAGCAAGAGCCTCACCCCCGCGCTGCGGCTCGGCTGGATGGTGCTGCCCGACCACCTGGTGGACCGGGTGCTCGCCGCCAAGGGCGAGCGCGAGGGCTGGGCCAGCGCCCTCGACCAGCTGACCCTCGCCGAGTTCGTCGACTCCGGCGGCTACGACCGGCACGTGCGCCGGATGCGCCGCCGCTACCGCGAGCGCCGGGACGAGCTGGTGGCCGCCCTCGCGGCCCGCGCCCCGCACGTCGAGGTGTCCGGCATCGCGGCCGGCCTGCACGCGGTGCTGCGCCTGGAGCCGGGCACCGAGCGCTCGGTGCTCAAGGCCGCCGCCTACCGGGGCCTGGCCGTCGAGGGGCTCGCGGACTACCGGCACCCGGCGGTCGGCGAGGAGGCGATGCCCGCCGTCGACGGCCTGGTGGTCGGCTACGCCACGCCGCCGGACTACGCCTACCCGGCGGCGCTCGGCGCGCTCTGCGACATCCTGCCGCCGTGCGGGTGAGGGCCGCCCCCGGGAGCAGCGGCGAAGGATAGGCCCCCGGGTGCGCCCGTGGGGGCGGAACGAGAGCGGCCGGTGCGGGGTGTCCGCTCGCCGCTCCTGCGTCGGTACGGACCCGGGCCGAGGAGCACAACCCCGGCGGAGGCGGGGCCTACGCTCCTTGGTCATGCGCAGAACACATCCGCGTCGCGCCGCGCTCGCCGCGTGTCCGGCCCTCGTCGTCGGTCTGCTCCTCTCCGCCGCCCCTGCCGCCCGGGCCGACGGACAACTGCCCCTCACGGCCGTCTCCGACAAGCAGACGACGGTCCGGGGGAGCGAGTTCACCGTCACCCTGACGCTCACCAACCCGTACGACACCCCGATCCAGTTCGTCTACCAGAGCGTCCAGGAGACCTACGCCACGAGTCTGGAGACCGGGCTGAAGTTCACCGCGACCGCCTGCGGCACCCAGACCAACGGGTGCAGTGACAACGTCCACGGCGGCATCGCCCGGTACAACGTCCCACTCGCCCCCGGTGCCAGCAGCGCCTTCACGGTGACGTACGCCGTCGCCCCCGATTCGGCCTGCGGTCCCGGCACCCGGATCGACCTCTACTCCTACCTGTACTACGAGTACAAGGGCGGTGAGGCCAACAACTCGGGCATCGTCGGCGTCCCCGGCACCCAGGTCGCCTGCGCCTGACCCGCCCGCCCCGACCGGCCTGCCTGACCGGCCTGGTCCGGCTGACCCGAATGACCCGGATGGCCCGACCGGCCCACCGGTGTCATCGGCGGAGCACCACAGGCGCGCACCGTCCTCTCCGGCGCGGACGCCCACCGCGCACCCCCCGTTCACCCGTCAGGTGCCGGCCTCCCCCGTGCCGGCACCTGACGGGCCGTTCGCGTTTCCCGTGGTCGGCCGCGGGGAGCGGCGGTCGGAGCCCGGCGGCGCGCGGGTGTCCGAACCGCCGGGACGGTGCGTCGGGTTGACGCCGGACGGTGGTCTCCGGGCCGTCCGGCCGGGCCCCGACCGGGGTGGAAAGGCCGTTGGCCGCAGGGGGATCGCCGGGGCGAACGGATGTTCCCGGAGTTTGCGGGGAGATGGGGGCGGACCGGGCAAGATTCACCCTATCGGGGGGTAGTGAGCCTTCGTTCGGGCTCCGTCGGGTCCTGATGATCTAGGGTTCCGGGTGGGCCGCCGGGAGACGGTGGTCGCCTTCTCGCGTAAATCGCCAACGCCCCCACCGATAAACGGATCTGATGATCCGTCATGGCATGCGTCAGGGCGGGCCGCTGTGCCCCTGGACGTGTGACCCGATCACAGGAATGGAGAGCCCTGCCGATGACCGTGGACACGAGCCCGGAGGCAGTGCAGGCCAAGCAGCAGAGCCTTGCGACGGCTGCTGCCCGGAACCTTGCCACCACGACCAAGTCCGCACCGCAGATGCAGGAGATCACCTCCCGCTGGCTGCTCAAGGTGCTCCCCTGGGTCCAGGCGGCCGGTGGCGCCTACCGCGTCAACCGTCGGCTCACCTACGCCGTGGGCAACGGGGTGGTGGAGTTCATCAAGACCGGCTCCCAGGTCCGGGTGATCCCGGCCGAGCTGGGCGAGCTGGCCCTGCTGCGCGGCTACGAGGACGAGGACGTCCTCACCGCCCTGGCCGACCGCTGCCAGCAGCGGGACTTCGGCCCCGGCGAGGTGCTCACCACCCAGGGCGAGGCCGCCGACAAGATCTTCCTGATCGCGCACGGCAAGATCAACAAGATCGGCACCGGCAAGTACGGCGACGACACCGTGGTCGGCGTGGCCGGCGACGGCGACCGCTTCGGCGACGACGCGCTGCTGAACCCGGACGCCGTCTGGGAGTTCACGGCCAAGACCGCCACCTCCGGTGTCGCCCTGACGCTGACCCGGGCGGACTTCGCCGCCATCCGGGACAACGCGCCCAGCCTCCAGGAGCACCTCCAGGGCTTCCTGGCCCTGCCGCTCCAGGCGCAGAACGAGCGCGGCGAGGCCGAGATCGCCATGTCGGCCGGCCACCACGGCGAGTACGAGCTGCCCGGCGCCTTCGTGGACTACGAGCTCAAGCCGCGCGAGTACGAGCTGAGCGTCGCGCAGACCGTCCTGAAGGTCCACACCCGCGTCGCGGACCTGTACAACCAGCCGATGAACCAGACCGAGCACCAGCTGCGGCTGACGATCGAGGCCCTGCGCGAGCGCCAGGAGCACGAGATCGTCAACAACCCGGAGTTCGGCCTGCTCAACAACGCCGACTTCGACCAGCGCATCCAGACCCACTCCGGCCCGCCCACCCCGGACGACCTGGACGAGCTGCTCAACCGCCGCCGCGACCCCGACTACCTGCTCGCCCACCCGCGGACCATCGCCGCGATCGGCCGGGAGTTCAACGCCCGCGGGCTGTACCCCACCCACGTCGACCTCGGCGGGCAGCAGGTGCCGGCCTGGCGCGGGGTGCCGATCCTGCCGTGCAACAAGATCCCGATCACCAAGGAGAACACCAGCTCGATCCTGGTGATCCGTACCGGTGAGGACAACCAGGGCGTCATCGGCCTGCACCAGACCGGCCTCCCGGACGAGTACCAGCCCTCGCTGTCGGTCCGCTTCATGGGCATCGACGAGAAGGCGATCATCTCGTACCTGGTCAGCGCCTACTACTCGGCCGCCATCCTGGTGCCGGACGCGGTCGGCGTGCTGGAGAACGTGGAGATCGCCCACCGCCGCAGCTGAGCGCGCAGAACGGTGAGCGCGGGCCGTTACCGGTCGGCTCGATGATCGTTTGACCTGATGACGGACGGCCCGCCCCCTGAAGGCGGGCCGTCCGCCTGACCGTGTCTGATCACTTCTGGTCGTACCCGATGGAACTTCCGTCGGGAACGCGACCGTACTCGACCTTTCCGCCCGTTCCGTCCGTCCTGCCCGTTCCTTCGCGGCCGGTCGGCCCGAGCCCGTTCCGTCCTCCCCGGACGATCCGAGAGGTGTGTGGAGCCCATGCCCCAGCGTCGGCAGATCTGCCGGATACCGTCCGGCGTCGCTGGGGGTGCGGCCCCCGGGCGGCGGGTGCGGCTGATCGGCGCGGCGGCCGGCGTGGTCGCGATCTGCGCACTGGTCGGCGGTGCGACCGCGTCCGGCGCCGGGCATCCCGGGGGGTACCCGCACGGCCCGGTGGTGGACATCTGCGTGTGCGACGAGACCGACCTCTCGATGTCGGTGCGGCCGGGCGGACAGGTGACCGTCGGCGTGGACGTGGACGTGGACGTCCAGGTCGGCGTCGGCGCCGCGCCGGGCGTCGGTCCGGGGCACCACGGGCCCAAGCCCCCGCACGGGCACCACCCCTGCCGCACACCCAAGCCCACCCCGAAGCCCACCGCGCCGCACTTCCCCTCGGCGCACTTCCCGGCGCCGTCCGTCTCGGGGCCGTCCTTGTCCTCGCCGCCCTTCTCCTCGCCCTCGCGTCCGGCGGGGCTGCGGAGCGAGCCCGGACGGCCGGTCGAGGGGCAGGGCGGCCCCGGGCAGCTCGGGCCGGGCCACGACGACGGCGATGACGACGAGTACGACGACGGGTACGGCGACGACGAGTACGGCGACCACGGCTGGCACCACCATCACCACCATCACCACCATCCGTGCCCGAGCCCCAGTCCGAGCCCGAAGCCCACACCGAGCCCGACGCCGACCCTCACCCACACGCCCAGCCCGACGCCCACTCCGACGCCGACACCGACCCGGACTCCGACCCGCACCCCCACACCGACCGCCACGCCGTCGCCGACTCCCACGCCGTCACCGACTCCGAGCCCCACGCCGAGTCCGAGCGCGAGCCCGAGTCCCACGCCGAGCGCGAGCCCGAGCCCGAGTCCGAGCCCGAGTCCGAGCGCGAGTCCGAGCCCTACCGCCACGGCGTCGCCGACCTCACCGTCCCCCAGCCCGACGCCGTCCCCCAGCCCGTCGCCCGCGTCGCCCGCACCTTCGGCGTCCCCGGCTCCTTCGGTGCCGCCCTCCGTGCCGCCGTCGGCACCCGCACCGGGGCCCTCCCCGGCCGCCCCCGCGCCGGCGACCCCGGCCCCGGCGGCGCCCGCCCCCGCACCGGCCCCGCCGCTCCCCGTTCCGGCGGCTCCCGCGCCCGCGGTCCCGAGCCCGGCCGCGCCCGGTCCGGCGGCCCCCAGCCCCGCGGCCTCGCCGAGTTCGGCCCGTCCGAGCCCGCTGTGGCCGACCCCGTCGGCGCAGCCGGTGTTCCACGCCCCCAGGGCGAAGCCCGCGCCCATGGCCCGGCAGCACCAGGGCACCTCGATGACCACCATGCTGCTGGTGATCATGGTCCCCGGTGTGCTCGCGGCGGCGGCCCTGCGCCCGGGCCGTGGTGGCCGAGGACGCGGCGGCCGTTCGGGCCCGTCCTGACCGTCCCCTGACGGCCCGCCGACCGGTTCCCGGTCGGCGGGGGCCCGTCCTACCGCCCGGTCCCGAACCGAACCGAACCCGAGCGGGCCGAAGCGGTCGGGGGCCGCCCCCTTGAGCTTTCCGTTCCGTCACAAGCCAAGCCAGAGAAGGGAGTTCCCATGTCCGAGTGGGTGGCGTTGATCATCGCCATGGCGTCGGCCTGTGCCGTCGTGATGGCGGTGGTGGTGCTGAGGCAGCGCCGACCGATCGAGGAGAGTGCCGACGAGACCCCGGATGTCATCGAGTACATCACGATGATGATCGGGGTGGTCTACGCGATCGTCCTCGGTCTCGCCATCGCGGGTGTCTGGGAGGCGCGCGGCGCCGCCCAGGACGACCTGTTCCGCGAGGCGCAGTCGCTGCGCGAGATCAGCGACCGTGCGGTGATCTACCCGGCGGAGTTCCGCGACCAGGTCCGGGCCGACGTGGACACCTACGTCTCGTACGTGGTGAACACCGAGTGGTCCTACATGCAGGAGACCGGTGGCATCACCGAGAAGGGCGACCAGCTGCTCCAGAAGCTCCAGAACGACATCGCCACCCGCTCGCCCGCCTCCGACCTGGAGTCGCAGGGCTACCAGCCGATCATGGACCGGGTCAGCCAGGCGTCCGAGTCCCGCAACTCGCGCGGACAGAACGCCGGGCCGACGATGCCCGGGGTGGTCTGGTTCGGCCTGATCGGGGGTGCGGTGGTGACCGTCGGCATGCTCTTCGCGCTCCAGATCCGGCGCACGCCGAGGGAGTTGACCCTGGCGCTCTGCTTCAGCGCGCTGATCGCCTTCCTGCTGTTCATGATCTGGGACTTCGACAACCCCTTCTCCCGGAGCGTCTCGGTGACCACCCAGCCGTTCGAGGACCTCTTCCCCTCGCTCAACCTCGGCGGCTGAGCCGGTCTCCGGCCGCTGCTCGCCGGTCGCGGGCCGCTGCTTGCGGGCCGCCGGACGCCGGGCGGATCCGGGCAGATGATCTTCGGATAATCTTGCCCGGATCGTCGGGGGTCGGCCCCCGGCGGCGAGAACGAGGAGATCGTCAGCAGTGTCCGACCCGACGCCGGATCTCGGCGCCCACTTCCCGCCGGCCCGCCCGGAGCGCGCCTGGTGGTGGCTGCCCGCCTCGGAACGGCTCCGGCGGAAGAAGCAGCGCCGGGCCTGGGAGGACTACCGGGAGCGCTACCGCAAGGAGGACCACGCCAAGGCCCAGCGGCGCAAGCGCGCCCGGGACGAGGGCGCGGACTGCTGCGTCGACGGCTGCTGCGAGTTCGCCGACCCCTGCCTGATCGCCCTGATCCCGGTGATGATGGTCTCCGGCGTCCGGTTCGCCCTCACCGGGGCGCGCGGTCGCCGGGCGGCCGATCCGTCCGCCCCCGCCCCGCGCGGGTTCGCGGCCGGGGTGCTGTACGGCGCGGTGCGCTACTACCGCGCCGAGGTCAGCCCCCGCCGTCCGGCCTGCTGCCCGTACACGCCGTCCTGCTCGACCTACGCGGTGCGGGCGCTGCACCGGCACGGTGCGCTGCGCGGGGCCCGGCTGACCGCCGGGCGGCTGCTGCGCTGCCGCCCGGGCGCGGGCGGGGCGGACCCGGTGCCGCCGCGCTGAGCCGCGGCCGGCCGGGTCGCGACGGCCGAGCCCGGGACGGGAAGACCGCGGATGGCCCGCGCGGATTCTCCGCGCGGGCCATCGTTTGTTCCTGATAAAGCGTCAGCGAAGGCTGCTGTCCATCGAGTTGAGCATGGTGCCGGAGGCGTCGTCGTTCTCCAGGGAGAAGGCGAACAGCCCGCCCAGGCCCTTGGCCTTGGCGTAGGCCCCGCGCGCCTGGACGGCCTGCGGGGTGTCGCCGGTCCAGAAGTTGGTGCCGTCGTAGACCCAGCTGCTCTCGGTGACCGGGTCCCAGTGGGTCTGGGCCGCGGTCGGGTTGAGCTCCTTCCAGGCGGCCAGGCCGGCCTCCTGGCTCAGCGGCTTCTTCGCCGTCGGGCCGGTCGCGCTCTGGTACAGGCCGTAGTTGGAGCCGGCCGGGACGCCGGTCCAGCCGCGCCAGTAGAACGGGATGCCCAGCACGATCTTGTTCGCGGGGAAGCCGCCGGGGATGCCGTACTCGGGCAGGCCGGTGGTGTACGCGGCGAGCGTGGTGTCCACGTTGTACTTGCGGGTGCCCGGGGTGATCGGCGTGGTCGGGTCGGCCGGGCTGTCGTGCAGCGGGTCCTGGTGGTTGGTCGGGCCGGTGGCGTCCCACGCGCCGTGCATGTCGTAGGACATCACGTCGGCGTAGTCCAGGTAGGCGCCGATCTTGTCGGTCTCCAGCTGGGCGACCTTGTCCTGGCCGCTGGGCAGTGCGGCGGTCAGCAGGTAGCGCTTGCCCTGGGCGGCGCCGAGGGCGTCCAGCTGGGTGCGGAACTCCTTGAGCAGCAGGGTGTAGTTCTGCTTGTCGGCCGCGGAGTAGTGGTTGCCGGTGTGGCCGCCGGCCGAGCCCGGGTACTCCCAGTCGAGGTCGACGCCGTCGAAGAGGCCCGCCGCCGAGGCCGCGCCGCCGGAGGCGTCACCGGCCACGCCGGTCGGCAGGTTCCCCTTGAGGAACATGTCGACGCACGAGGAGACGAAGGCCTTGCGGGAGGAGTCGGTGGCCGCCGCGTCGGAGAAGTACTTGGAGTACGTCCAGCCGCCGATCGAGATGGTGAACCGCAGGTTCGGGTACTTGGCCTTCAGCTGGCGCAGCTGGTTGAAGTTGCCCTTGAGCGGCTGCTCCCAGGTGTCGCTGCTGCCGTCCACGCTGGTGGCGGAGCTGTAGTCGGCCTGGTAGTCGGCGTAGGCGTCGCCCGCGCCGTCACCGGCGTTCGGGTTGGACTCGTTGGCCGAGTCGGAGGCCTTCACCGCCTGGAAGCAGGTGAACTTCGTCGGGTCGATGTTGGCGAACGCGTAGTGGACGACGTCCAGCTTGCCCGCCGCGCCGCTGGTGTCGACGTTCTTGGCGTTGTACGCGTTCTCGTAGACGCCCCACTGGTCGAAGTAGGCGGAGCGGATCGGCTGCTGGGCGGGGGCGGCCGCGGTGGTGGTGCTCACCGGCGCGGACTGGGCGGAGGCGTGGCTGCCGGAGTAGCCCTGGACGCTGAAGGTGTAGCTCCTGCCCGGCAGCAGCGAGCTGACCGCGACGGAGGTGCCCATCGAGGTGGCGACCAGCTGGCCGTTGGACCACACCTTGTAGGCGACCGGGCCGTCGCCGCTGGTGAGGGTGGACGGCTGCCAGGTGAGCACCACCGCGTTGGAGGTGGTCCTGGTGACCGCGAAGCCGGTCGGGGTGGTGACCTTGCCGTCCCCGGCCGGGCCGCTCGCGGTGGCCGTCGGGGTCGGGGTGGTGGTCGTGGGGGTGCCCGTGGGGCTGCCGGTCGCCGTCGGGCTCCCGGTGGGGCTGCCGGTGGCGGTGGGGCTCGCGGTGGCCGTCGGGCTGGCCGTGGCGGTCGGGCTGCCGGTGGCCGTCGGGCTGGCGGACGAGGTGGGGCCGGCCGGGCCGGTCAGCGTGAGGTCGTCCGCGTAGTAGGTGCCGGTGCCGTACCAGCCGTGGGTGAAGACCGTGACGGAGGTGGTGGTGGCGCCGGTGGTGAAGGTGGTGCTCAGCTGGTTCCAGCCGGTCGCGCCCGGCGTCCAGGCCGAGGAGTTGACGCCGGTGCCGGTGGCGCCCAGGTAGACGTAGCTGCCCTGCACCCAGCCGGCCAGGGTGTACGTGGTGTTCGGCTGGACGGTGACGGTCTGCTGGCACTGCGCGGTGTCGCCGGCCGAGGCGGCGCCGGCGAGCGCGCGGCTCCCGCCGTGCACCGGGGTGGTGACGACCGAGCCGTTGGAGCAGGTCCAGCCGGCCAGGGTGCCGGTCTCGAAGTCGCCGTTGGTCAGCAGGTTGACCGGGGCGGCCGAGGCGGAACCGAAGGTGAGGGCGATGGCGGCGCCGCTGGTGGTCAGCGTGGCGGCCAGGGCCAGTGCGGTGGCTCTTCTGCGCTGGGCGGCCCGGCGGTCGGCGCGCTCCCCGGTGGGGTGGGCGGGCCGTGCGGGCGTGACGCGGTCGTGCATGCGGTGGGTCCTCCGGATGTGTGGGGGGTTCCGGCGGTGCGGTGGCCCGGGACGGGCCGAGGGGAGCCGGCCCGGGCGCGGTGGGGGCGCGCGGGCTGGTGACGCGTGCTGACGAGCGGTGTGCGGACGCGACGGGCGGCCGACCCGTGCACGTCACGACTGAACAGATTGGACTGGACCAATATTCGCCGTCAAGGGTGTCCGCCCGCTGGACCGTTCCCTGCCGGGTCGGCGGCGGCCCGGTAGGTTGGCCGGTACGAGCAGGCCCGTCGAACGGAGGACGCGCGATGGACAGCCAGGACTGGGACGACCGCTACGCCGCGAGCGAGCTGGTGTGGGGTGCCGCGCCCAACCGGTGGGTGGTCCGCGAACTGGCCGGGCGCACTCCCGGCCACGCGCTGGACCTGGCCGCCGGAGAGGGCCGCAACGCGATCTGGCTGGCCGCCCAGGGCTGGGAGGTCACCGGACTGGACTTCTCCGCCGTCGCCCTGGAGCGCGCCGAACGGCTCACCGCCGAGCTGCCCGACGAGGTCGCCGACCGGCTCACCTGGCGCCACGGCGACGCCCGCGCCTACGAGGCCCCCGCCGCCGGCTACGACCTCGTCCTGGTCGCCTACCTGCAGATCCCCGCCGCGGAGCGCCGGGCCGCGCTGCGCCGCGCCGCCGACGCGCTCAGCCCCGGCGGCACCCTGCTGGTCATCGGGCACGACCTGAGCAACCTCACCGAGGGGGTCGGCGGCCCGCAGGACCCGGCCGTGCTCTTCACCCCGGAGGACGTCCTGGCGGACCTCGCCGACCGCGGGCTGCGCACCGTCCGCGCCGAGCGGGTGCACCGGACGGTCGGCGGCGAGCCGGGCCACAAGGGCGCTGCGGGCGCCGAGAGCGCCGGGAGCGGCGAGAGCGCCGAGCGCGTCGAGGGCGCCGAGGCGAACGGGGGCGGACAGGGCGGCCGGGTCGCGGTGGACGCGCTGGTGCGGCTGGAGCGGAGCGGCGGATGACGGGCGGGGGCGCCGGCGGGGCCTGCCGGACGGCTGCGCCCTGATCCGCCTGGCGGCGTACGACAACTGACGATTCGTCAACTAGCTTGTGGGGCATGAGGACTCGCATGCTCCCGGCGGTCTTGGCTGCCGTCGTGCTCCTGGCCGGCTGCAGCAGCTCGGGCTCCGGTTCCGAGGAGGAGCCGGCGCCCGGACCGACGGGTGCGCCGTCGGCCGGCGGGTCGTCGACCGGCGCGGCCCCGAGCGGCACCTCCCCGAGTGGGGCCGAGCGCCGCGCCGACGGTGCCCGGCTGCTCTACCGCGCCGGGGGCGGCCACAGCGCGCAGAACCCGGCCTTCGCCCCGGACGGCCGCTCGGTGCTGCTGACCGAGTTCAGCGGGGGCTACAACAAGGGCGCCGCCGCCCTCGGCATCCTGCCCCTGGACGGTGCCGCGCCGCGCACGGTGTTGGAGGATCCCGACAAGGCGGCCGTCAACCTCCCCGGCAGCAGCTGGAACGCCGCAGCCGACGCCTTCGCCTTCGCCACCGACCGGGAGTCCGGGCACGACGAGGTCTGGCTGATGAAGCCGGGCGGCGCCCCCGAGCGGGTGACCAGCCACGCCGACGGCAGCGGTTACAGCGAACCGAGCTTCTCCCCGGACGGCGAGTGGATCGTCTTCCAGCAGAGCTGGGAGCCGGAGCACGCCGCGGTGCACGGCGACGCGGCCGAGCAGGACTCGCTCTGGAAGGTCCGCCGCGGCGGCGGCGCGCCCGTCCTGCTGGTGGACGGCCGGGGCACCGGATCCGACAACCGGCAGCCGAACTGGTCCCCGAAGGGCGACCGGATCGTCTTCCAGCGGCGGAGCGCGGGCCGCGAGGACTGGTCGCTGTGGACGGTGGACGCGGACGGCGGCGGACTGCGGCGGGTCACCGACGCGCCGGGCGAGCACACCGACCCGAGCTGGTCCCCGGACGGCCGCTTCCTGGTCTTCTCCTCCAACCTCGGCGACCTGCCGAACGCCCAGGTCTTCGTGGTGGACGCGGACGGCGGCACTCCCGTCCGGGTGACCCGCGACGACACCGCCTACGACGGCGCGCCGAGCTGGTCCCCGGACGGGCAGTGGATCGCCTTCGAGTCCGCCCCGGGCGGCGAGGCCAACCCCGCCGCCCTCTGGCGCATCCAGGCCCCTGGAAACGGCTAGCCGACGGTGATCGTCACCACCGAGTACTGGGCGACGGTCAGCGGCACGCTGACCGTCGCGCCGGTGACGGTGTACGGGACGGCCTTGGGCGCCGGGTCGGTGCCGTCCGGGCTCGCGACGGTGACGGCGGTGACGCCCGCCCCGGCCGGGAGGGCGTAGGAGAGCGTGCAGTTGGCGGGTGCGCTGTGGAACGCCGCCGGGGTGTCGCCGAAGTTGGTGAAGTTCACCAGGTGGACGACGGTGTCGGCACCGAGCCGCCGGGCGTCCAGGAAGATCCGGCGGTCCCCGGCGAGGGTGACCGCCGGCGGGGCGGCCTGCTGGACGGCGGTGAGCAGCTGGTCCGCCGAGGCCTGGTCGGTCTTGGTGAGGTAGCTCAGCCCGGGCAGTGCCTTGACGTACCAACAGCTTCCGCTGCCGTAGGAGTTCCGCTTGCCGGCGGGAAGCGGGTCGGCCTTGCGCAGGCCGAGCACGTCGGAGAGCGCGAACTCGGTGCGCTGGCCGCCGAGTTCGTCCAGCGCGGTGGGTGCCGGGCCGGTGATCACGATGGTTCCGCCGGCCGAGACGAAGCCGCGCAGCAGCGCCGCCTCGGTGTCCGAGACCGCCTGGAGGTTGGGCAGCAGCAGCACCTTGAACCGGGCCAGGTCGTCGGCGGTCAGGCCGGGGCTGGACACCGTGTCGAACGGGACGTGGGCGTAGACCAGCGCCTTGACGGTTCCCCGGAACTCGCCGAGCCAGGGGAGCGAGGCGCAGCTCATCTGCGGGTCGTCGCCGCCCCACCAGTCGGCGATCCCGGCCGGGGCCTTGGCGTTGACGTACATCCCGTTGCCCTCGCCCGGGGCCACGTAGTCCCGGGACGGCGCCGAGTGGTAGACGCCGACCTGCGCGATCGAGGCCGGGTCGTAGAGCTTCGTCTGGTTGGTGCGCACGAAGCGGTACATCCGGGTGCGCATCGCGGCGTCCACGGTGTCGTTCTTGAACGGGGTCTTCACCTCGTACGGGTTGCAGCCGGCCGCGATCAGCTGGGACATCACCAGCGAGGCGTCGTCGGCCTGCCAGCCGTAGGAGAACGCCCAGGCCGGCTTGGTGCCGCTGGCGGCGCGGGCGTACTTGTACATGGAGATCAGGCAGACCCAGTCGGAGGCGGTGGCGTGCCGCATGCCGTCGTAGTTGCCGAGGATGTCCACCTCCCAGACCTGGCTGACGGCGCCGGGGGCTTGGCGCAGGTAGCCGCCGTCCAGGCCGATCGAGGTGGCGTAGCGGTAGTCCATCGACACGGTCTCGACGAAGGTGACCAGGTCGGGGTTGACCGAGCGGCCCGCGTCGGCGATGTCCAGCTGGAACTGGAGCAGGTTGCGGTGGCGCCACTCGACGTAGCGGCGGAAGACCGGGTCGGCGAAGTTCGCGGCCGTGGGCAGGGCGAGGCCGGTGTCGGCCTTGAACGCGGCGGCGCCCCAGGTGGAGGCGTCGCACCAGGTCTGCACGCCGTCGAAGTAGATCGGGACGTCCGGCCAGATGCCGTCCACGCCGGTCGCGGCCACGCCCTTGATCCGCTTGAGGTAGTAGTCCCGCCAGGGCGAGTTGGGGCTGAGCCAGACGCTCTCGTCGCCCGGGTCGACCCAGACCACCACGCTGCCGTAGAACACGTTGGGCTTGCCGGCGAGGTCGCGCTGGACCCAGTTCTTGCCCTGGTCGTTCTTGTAGAAGGAGCGGCCCTTCTCGCCGCCGGGGGAGATCAGCTCCAGCGACGGGTAGTACATGACGACCTTGAGGCCGGCGGCGTGGGCCAGGCCGGTGAACTGCTTCACCTCGGCCATGTGCGCGGCGAACTGGGCGTCGGTGAGCCAGTCGGAGAGCAGGGTGTCCAGCTCGATGACGCTGACCTCCTGCGCCTTGAGGGCGTCCACGGCGCTCTGCATGTCGGCGGGCTCGTTGAAGGTGCCGTCGGCGATGCGGGCGTAGCGGGCCCAGTCCGGCCAGGTCTGCGCGGCGGCCCCGGGGGTGGCGGCCAGGTGGGAGGTGGGCCACTGGCCCTGGTACTCCGAGTTTCCGTAGTCCTCGGCCGCGGCCGGTGCGGGCGGCGGCCCGGCGGCCCAGGCGGCGCCGCCGTTCAGCAGCCGGACGGTGGCCAGCGCGCCGCCGGCGCCGAGGCCGGCCCGGAGCAGTCTGCGGCGGCCGAGGCGGGATCCCCCCGGGCGTTCCGGGGTGGTGTGCTGTTCGGTTCCTTCGTGCTGCTCGGGCATGGTGGTCCCCCCAGCGTGAGCGGGCCGGCGCGGGTCGGCCTGGCCCGGGAACGGTCGTGAGCACTGCGAGTGGTGAGCACGGTGGATCGTGGCGTACGGCGATCGGTGCGCGGACGGCGCGCCGTGGTTGCCGGCGGCGGTCCCGGGGCCGACCCTAGACCGTGCGCCGCCCCGGTCGTCCGGTCGCGGTCCACGGCTACGCCAGACGTCTGACCGCCGGTTCCCTCAGTGTGCGGACCGTTGTCGGGGTGAGGTCCGGGGGAGTTCGGGGTAGGGGTGCTCGCAGGGCGCCGTCGATGATCATAAATTCTCTACAGTGCTGTAGATTCGCGGCACGGGCGGTGGCAGAACGAGGAGGACGCGATGAGCGTTTCGCTGGCCAAGGGACAGAAGATCAGCTTGGAGAAGCCGGGCGGTGGACAACTGAGCCTGGTCCGGATGGGCCTCGGCTGGAAGGCGGCGGAGCGCAAGGGCTTCTTCGCCAAGCTGCTCGCCGCCGGCCGGGAGATCGACCTGGACGCCTCGGCGGTGCTGTTCGCCCAGGGGCGTCCGGTGGACGTGGTGTTCTTCCAGCACCTCAACAGCAACGACGGCTCGGTCCGGCACAGCGGGGACAACCTGGTCGGCGGCGCGGGCGACGCGACCGACGACGAGTCGATCACGGTCGACCTGACCGCCGTCTCCGCCGAGGTCGACCAGATCGTCTTCACCGTCAACTCCTTCACCGGGCAGACCTTCCAGGAGGTCGAGGCGGCCTTCTGCCGGCTGGTGGACGAGACCACCGGCGTCGAGCTGGCCCGCTACACGCTCACCGCCGGCGGCCCGTACACCGCCCAGGTCATGGCCAAGGTGCAGCGCACGGCCACGGGTTGGCAGATGACCGCGATCGGCCAGCCGGCCAGCGGGCGGACCTTCCAGGACCTGATGCCGGAGCTGGTCAAGCACCTCTGAGCCGCCGGGGCGGGTGCCCGGCGCCGCGGGCGTCAGTGGACGTCGCGGCGCCGGAGCCCGGCCGGGGCCGTTGCGCGCGGGGAGGAATCCGTTGATCCGGGCGGGCCGCGGTTCGGCGAACGCCGGTCGTCGCTTCCGGGTGGTCGGGTCGGACAACGGCGCGCGGCCGTGAGGCAGTGACCGGCAGCGCCGGTTGAGCGGGGCGGGGGTGCGCAGGGGGGACCCCCCCCCCGTGGTCAAATAGGAGGGGGGGGCCGCCGCGCGAAAGGGGGGCCGGGGGTGGGGGTTGGGCGGTGTCT
>NZ_JBHUAL010000093.1:0-33703 GCF_042789775.1 Kitasatospora sp. NPDC056800
CTCGTCGACCGGTCCGGTCGACGAGGGCCCGGGCGGTCAGCCGCCCCGGCGGGGCAGCCAGGTCCGTCGGCGCGGGCCGGCCACCGTGCCGACGGGCGGCGAGTGGAGGGCGGCCACGGCGCTGCGGATCAGGATGCGCACCCCCTCGGCCGCCGTCTCCGCCGACATCGACGCGCTCGTGTCCCGGCCGGACACCTGGCTCGGCAGGTACGGCAGACGCGCGAACCCTCCACGCAGCTCCGGGCGTTCGGTGGCGATCAGGTGCGCCAGCCCGTAGAAGACGTGGTTGCAGAGGTGGGTGCCGGCGGTGTGCGAGACGGTGGCCGGGATCCCGGCCAGCTGGACCGCCGCCACGCAGGCTTTGACCGGCAGCGAGGAGAAATAGGCGGCCGGGCCCTCCGGCACGACCGGCTGGTCGACCGGCTGGTTGCCCTTCCGGTCGGGAGCGCGGACGGCGTCGTCGAGGTTGACCGCCACCCGCTCGACCGTGAGGTCCGGGCGGTTGCCGCCCTGGCCGGTGGCGATGACCAGGTCCGGCTCGAACCGGGCCACCGCCCGGCGCAGTTCGGCGATCGAGTCGCCGTACACCCAGGGCAGCCCGGCGAACTCCAGGGCCACTCCGGCCGGCGGACCGGCGGCGACCAGCCGGCCCGCCTCCAGGGACGAACTCAGGGGATCGCGGCCGAACGGTTCGAAGGCGGTCAGCAGGACGCGGATGATGGCGGACCTCCCAGCGTACGGGAACGTACGGAACCGATTTGTGCCTTCGAGCGTAGGGCCGTCCCGAATGTCCCGGCAAGCCCCGCAGGTCGCGGTCGGACACCGTTGGACACCGGGACTTCACCCGGCGTCAGGTCCGGCGCAGCGCGCCGTCCGCACGGAGCGAGTCGAGGGTGGGGTAGCCGTCGACGGCCATCAGGAGGTCGGCCTCGGCGAGCAGTGACCGCAGCACGTGGACGATGCCGTCGGTGCCCTCCAGCGCCAGGCCGTAGGCGTACGGGCGGCCCACGCCGACGGCGGTGGCGCCGAGGGCGAGCGCCTTGACGACGTCGGTGCCCGAGCGGACGCCCGAGTCGAAGAGGACGGGCAGTCCGTCGGCGGCCGCGACCACGTCGGGGAGCACGTCGAGGGCGGCCAGGCCGCCGTTGGCCTGGCGGCCGCCGTGGTTGGAGCAGTAGACGCCGTCGACGCCGCCGTCCCTGGCGCGGCGCACGTCCTCGGGGTGGCAGATGCCCTTGAGGAGGATCGGCAGGTCGGTGAGCGAGCGCAGCCAGGGCAGGTCGTCCCAGGTCAGCGGGTTGCCGAAGACGCCGGCCCACTCCAGGACGGCCGCCCGCACGTCCTCCTCCGGCGCCTTGGCGAGGCGGGCGCGGAACACCGGGTCGGAGGTGTAGTTGGCCAGGCAGTGGCCGCGCAGCTGCGGGAAGTTGGCGGTGGCCAGGTCGCGCGGGCGCCAGCCGGTGACCCAGGTGTCCAGGGTGACGACGATGCCCCGGTAGCCCGCGGCCTCCGCCCGGTGGACCAGGCTCTCCGCCAGTGCCCGGTCGGTGGGGGTGTAGAGCTGGAAGAAGCCGGGGGTGTCGCCGAACTCGGCGGCCACCTGCTCCAGCGGATCGACCGTCAGGGTGGAGGCGACCATCGGGACGCCGGTCCGGGCGGCGGCCCGGGCGGTGGCCAGGTCCCCGTGGCCGTCCTGTGCGCACAGGCCGATCACCCCGATCGGCGCCATGAACAGCGGGGTCGGCAGCCGCAGGCCGAACAGCTCCACCGACAGGTCCCGCGTGCTCGCGCCGACCATCATCCGCGGCACCAGGCCCCACCGCCCGAAGGCGGCGACGTTCGCGCGCTGGGTGGACTCGTCGCCCGCGCCGCCCGCGACATAGGAGAGCACCGACGGCGGCAGCGCCGCGCCCGCCCGCGCCTCCAGCTCGGCGAAGGCCATCGGCAGTGTCGGCAGGACGCCGCCGAGCCCGCGCAGGTAGATCTCGGTCTGGTAGTCGCCGAACCGCCCCTGGAACGCCGGGTCACTCTGCTGGTCGACCATCCGCCGGCCGTCCTTCCGTCCGCACCCGCCCGGGACCGTCCCGGCCGGCGCCGCCCGCCCACCCCGCAGGACGGGCGGGCGGGTCGACGGCACCCCGGCATTCTCGCCACGAACCGTGCCGACGGCCAGGGTCGGGGCGCGGGTGTTCAGGGTGTCGGCTCGGGACGGACCCGGTGGCCGTACCGCCACACGGTGGCCGCGGCGAGCAGGGCGACCGCCCCGCCGAGCAGCATGACCGTGGCGGGGGAGGAGTGGTCCACCACCAGCCCGCCGGTCAGCGCGCCGATCGAGAAGCCGGCCTGGAACGCCGAGGTGAAGACCACCCCGGCACCCTCCGGGGCGTGCGGGGCCGCAGCGAGGAACCAGCTGAGCGAACAGACCGGGACGGCGCCGTACGCCACGCCCCAGAGGGCCAGCAGGACGGCGGCGCCCGGACCGCCGGTGCCCAGCAGCGGCAGCAGCAGGGCCGCGGCGGCGAGCAGCACGGCCGCCGTGCCGAACACCGGACGCAGTGCCCCGGCCGCCCGGCCGCCGGCCAGGACGTTGCCGAGCAGTCCGGCGGCGCCGTAGCCGAGCAGCAGGGCGGTGACCAGGCCGGGGCCGGCGTGGGTGGTGCCGGTGAGGAACGGGGTGACGTAGGTGTAGCTGCCGAAGTGGGCCGGCACGATCAGGAAGGTCACCGCGATCCCGGTCCGGGTGCCCCGGCCGGCCAGCAGTCCGCGCAGCACGCCCAGCCCGGTGGCGGTCAGCGGGGGCAGCGGCGGCAGCGACCGCAGGAGGGCGGCCAGCGCGAGCACGGTCAGCGCCGCCATCGCCAGGAAGGCCGCCCGCCAGCCGGCCACGGAGCCGAGGATCACCCCCGCCGGCACGCCGAGCACCGAGCCGAGCGGGACGGCCGAGAAGATCAGCGTGTTGGCGCGGGCCTGCCGGTGCTCCGGGACGAGGCGCGGGGCGAGCCCGGAACCGATCGACCAGAACGCCCCGATGACCAGACCGAGGGCGACCCGGGCGGTCAGCACCGCCCAGTAGGCGGGGGCCAGGGCGCTGAGCAGGTCCGCCAGGGTCAGGACCAGCAGCAGCGCGCAGAGCATCGTCCGCCGGTCCGCACGCCTGGTCGCGACGGTCACCACGGGGGCGGCCACCGCGGCGACGATGCCCGGCAGGGTCATCATCAGCCCGGCCGTGCCGTCGGAGATCCGGAAGGTGGCGCCGATCGGGGTCAGCAGGCCGATCGGGAGGATCTCGGTGGTGACGATGGAGAAGACGCCGGTCGTCACGGCGAGGACGGCGAGGGTGCCGCCGCCGTTGCGGGGGCGGGACTTCGGGGTGGGCGGCTTCGGGGTGGGCTGGGTCGAGCTGAGGGTGGTGCCGGTCGGCATGCCGGAGGTCCCGTCGGTGGGTGGTGGGTGTGTCACCCGAAGTCCACCAATCCGACCGGGGGTTGGGCTGGCGTGAATCCGACGTCAACGCTTCCGCGCGGGGCCGGCGGTCCGGCGCGTCGCCCTGCGGTTCGGCGCGGCCCGGGGCCCGGTGCTAGTCGGCGGTGTGGCGCCGTCTGGCGCGGTGCGCGATCTCGCCGAGGATGCGCTGCCAGGTCGGCGAGGCCTCGGCGAGCCGGGAGAAGATCACCGCCTGGTTCCCGGGCCGGCTGCTGTCCCGCCCGTGGGCGACCTCCCACGCGTCCAGGTCGTCGATCAGCCGGTCCACGCGCGGATCGTCCGGTGCCCAGTCGAGCGACTGGTCGCAGAGCAGGAACAGCCGCGTCGTCTCGGGGTCGTCGAAGCTTGCGTTCTTCTCCTGGATGCCCCGGCGCATGGCCTCCGGGTCCAGGGCCTGGTGCAGGATCCAGGTGTCGCGTTCGAGCCGTACCGACTGTTCGCCGACCCCGAGCGCGCGCATCCGGTCCAGGATGGCGACCACCTCGGGCGGCAGGGCGAGCCGTTCGCCGCTCGCCAGGTCGGCGATCCGGCGGCGGTGCTCGGCGAGCTGCTCGATCCGGCGCTCCAGTTCGGCGTCGAGGTCGGCGACGGCGGCGGCGAACTCCTCGGGCCGTGCCCGCAGCATTTCGTCGATCCGGGCCAGCGGCACGCCGGCGTCGGCGAGCGTCCTGATCCGGATGAGGTCGACCGCCGCCTGAGCGCTGTAGCGGCGGTAGCCGGAGCCGTCGCGTTCGGGCTCGGGCAGCAGTCCCACCTGGTGGTAGTGGCGCACGGTGCGTACGGTCACGCCGGCGGTCGACGCGAGTTGACCGATCGTCAGCACCGGTGCGCTCCTGTCGTGTTGACGTCCTGCGGCCGGGGTGGCGCCAGGGGCCGGGGTCGAAGTCTAGGCGCGGCCCGCCCGGTCCACGACGTCGCGGATCGCCTGGACCACGGCGTCGGCCCGCTCGAAGACGAACTGGCTGTGGCCGGTGTCGGGGAGGATACGCTGCTCCCCGTCCGAGACGGCGTCCACCATGGCCGCGTACAGCCGCGTCTTGCCGTCGTGCATCGCCCGCAGGGCCTCCTCGGACATCAGCGCCTGCTGGCCGGGGTCGACGCCCAGCGGGGTGAGCGCGATCAGCGGGACGTCGGGCAGGTCCGCCCCGGCCCGTAGCTCGACGGCCAGGTCGGCCATCGAGGCGCGCTCGGCGATGCCGGCGTGGATCCAGCGCTCGCTCACGTGGTACTCGACCACCGCGTCCCGGACGTCCGCCGGGAAGTCCACGAGCAGTTCCGCGGCCATCTGCCGGATGCCCGGGAGTGCCTGCCGCAGCTGCTCCTCGGTGGGCGACAGCCGCACGCTGGCGGCCAGGCTCGCCTCGGCGGGCATGTAGTCGTCCCAGTCCCGGTGGAAGGCGTCCAGCCAGACCAGCCCGGCCACGTCCTGCGGGTAGCGCTGGGCGAAGCCGTGGGCGTAGGCGCCGCCGAGCGAGTGCGCGACCAGGACGTACGGGCCGGGGACGCCCTGGGCGTGCAGCAGTTCGTGCAGTTCGGTCGCCACCTCGGCGGCGGTGCTCGGCAGCGCGGCGTCGTCGCTGAAGCCGGTGCCGCCGCGGTCGTACACCACGGTGGTGGTGAACCGCGAGGCCCCTTGCTGGACGCCGAAGTAGTCCAGGCCGATGGCGCTCGCGCCGGGCAGGAGGACGACCGCGGGCCCGCCCGTGCCCTGGCGGTGCAGGTAGAGGCGGCGGCCGTCGATCTCCTGGAAGCCGCCGACCGGGGGGTGGAGCGGAGTGCTGGAGGTGCTCTCGTTCGTCATGCGGCAAGCCTGCAACCCTGACGTAGCGTCAAGGTCAAGCGTCCGGTCGCGGGACTTCCCCGGGAGGGGCCGGGCCGCCGTCGCGGGGGGGCGTCAGGGGCTCGGGGCGCTCGGGGCGGCCGTGGTGGTGAAGCGGTTGCGGAACTCGGTGGGCGTGGTGCCCAGCCGGCGGGCGAAGGCGCGGCGCAGGGTCTCGTCGCTGCCCAGGCCGCTGAGCCGGGCGGCGGCGGTGATGCCGTGGCCGTCGAGGAGCAGCTGTTGGGCGCGGTCGAGGCGGACGCGCTCGACCCAGCGGGCCGGGGTGGTGTTCAGCTCGGCCTGGAAGAGCCGGGTCAGGTGGCGAGTGCTGACGGCGGCCGCGGCGGCCATCGCGGGCAGGCTGTGGTCGGCGCCCGGGTCGGCGAGGACGGCGTCGGTGAGCGTGCGCAGCAGGCCGCTGCGGGCGGGCGGGGTGGCCAGGGCGGTGGAGAACTGCGACTGGCCGCCCGGGCGCTGCACGAAGACGACCAGCTCGCGGGCGATGGCGCGGGCGGCCTCGGCGCCGTGGTCGTGCTCGACCAGGGCGAGGGCGAGGTCGATGCCCGCGCTGATGCCGGCGCTGGTGTGGTAGCGGCCGTCCCGGACGTGCAGGGCGTCGGGTTCGACCCGCACCCCGGGGTGGCGGAGCGCGAGGGCGGTGGCGTGGCGCCAGTGGGTGGTGGCCCGGCGGCCGTCGAGCAGCCCCAGCGCGGCGAGCACGAAGGCGCCGCTGCACACCGAGGCGACCCGCCGCGCCCGCCCGGCGAGGCCCTCCGCGGCGGCGAGCAGGGGTGCGTCCGGGCCCCGGGCGGCCAGGTGGTCGGCGCCGGCGACGACCAGGGTGTCGAGGGGTTCCCGGGGGCCGAGTGCTCCCTGGACGTCGTCCGGTGCGGCGGTGTCCGCCAGGGCCACGCCGTTGGAGGCGGTGACGGTGCCGCCGCCCGGGGAGACCAGGACGGTCCGGTAGGGGTGGCCGAGCCGGCCGGCCTGGTGGAACACCTCCAGCGGACCGCTGACGTCGAGCAGCGTCACCCCGTCGAACACGAGGAAGGCGACCAGGCGCGTCATGTCCGAATCCGAGGTCCGGCTGTCCGTACCGACATGGCGGCAGCGTACGCCACCGGGCGAGGGTGGAGGAGTCGACCGAACAGCCCCCGAAACGAATGAACGCGGAGGAACCATGACGAACGAGACGATCGCGGGCGTGCGCGTCCCGGACAGCGCCCTGGCCCGGGAGGCGACCGAACTGGTGCGGGAGGCGGCCTCGCCCCTGCTGTTCGACCACTCGCGCCGGGTGTTCCTGTTCGGGGCGCTGCGCGGCGCCGAACAGGGGCTGGAGTTCGACCCGGAGCTGCTGTACGTGGGCGCGATGTTCCACGACCTCGGCCTCACCGGCCGCTTCGCCCGGACCGACCAGCGGTTCGAGATCGACGGTGCCGACGAGGCCCGCCGCTTCCTGGCGGCCCACGGCATCACCGGCGAGCCGGCGCAGCGGGTCTGGACCGCCATCGCCCTGCACACCACCCCGGAGATCCCGCTGCACATGGCGCCGGAGATCGCCCTGGTCACCCGCGGCGTGGAACTGGACGTGCTGGGGATCGGCTACCACGCGATCTCCGCGGAGCAGCGGGCCGCCGTGGTCGCGGCCCATCCGCGGCCCGACTTCAAGAACCGCATCCTGGCCGCGTTCACCGACGGCATCAAGGGCCGCCCGGACACGACCTTCGGCAACGTCAAGGCGGACGTGCTCGCGCACTTCGTGCCCGGCTTCGAGCGCGGCGACTTCGTGGAGGTGATCAAGGGCTCCGAGTGGGAGGAGTGAGCCGGGGCGGGGCCCTCGGCTGAGGGGTTCTGGTCGCGGGCGTTGGATGCGGGCGCTGGCCGTGGGCGTTGGTTGCGGGCATCGGTCGGGGGCGTTGGACGCGGGCTTCTGAGGGCAGCCCGGGGGCCCGGTCGGCGTCGCCCGGCCGGGTTTGACGGGGGCTCGGGGTTCCACCACCCTTCCACTAATCGAATAGTGAAAGGGTACTTTGCCGATGCCCGCTCCCTCCTCCGTGTCCCGGGCCGTTCCGAGTACGGCCGCTCTTCCGTCCGTACCGCCCCGCGCCCGCCGCCCCGCCCCGCTCGCGTGGGGCCTGGCGGCCGGGTTCGCCGTGCTGTACGCCTGCGTCGCCGTCAACCGGCACCGGCGCGGCCTCACCAAGGCCTACGACCTGGGCATCTTCGAGCAGGCCGTCCGGGCGTACGCCCACGGGCAGGCGCCGATCGTGCCGCTCAAGGGCCCCGGCTACCACCTGCTCGGGGACCACTTCCATCCGCTGATCGCGGTCCTCGCCCCCGCCTACCGGGCCTTCCCGAGCCCGCTCACCCTCGTCGTCGCCCAGGCGCTGCTGATGGCGCTGGCCGTCGTCCCACTGACCCGCTGGGCCCACGAGGTGGCCGGGCCGCGGGTGGCGCTGCTCGTCGGCTGCGCCACCGGGGCCTCCTGGGGGATCGTCCGGGCGGCGGCCGACGACTTCCACGAGATCGCCTTCGCCGTCCCGCTGCTCGCCTTCGCTGCCACCGCACTCGGCCGGCGCCGGCCGCTCGCCGCCGCGCTCTGGTCGCTGCCGCTGCTGCTGGTCAAGGAGGACCTCGGGCTGACGGTGGCCGCCGTCGGGGTCCTGATCGCCTGGCAGGCCCGGCGGGAGCGGCACAGCAGCCCACTGCCCGGACTCGCCCTCGCCGCCGTCGGGCTCGCCGCGACCGCGCTCACCGTGCTCGTCGTGCTCCCGGCGTTCAACCCGAGTGGGAGCTTCGACTACTGGCAGCAGCTGGACGGCGGCGGGCAGGGCGGGCAGGCCTCGCTCTGGGAACTGCCACTGCGGCTCGGCTGGCCGCCGGTCAAGTGGCTGCTGCTGTTCCTGCTCGCCGCCACCGCCGGCTTCATCGGCCTGCGCTCACCGCTCCTGCTGCTCTGCGTGCCCACCCTCGCCTGGCGGCTATTCTCTTCAAACTCGCACTACTGGGGCGTCAGTTACCACTACAGCGCGGTGCTGATGCCGATCGCGTTCGCGGCCCTGGTGGACGTCCTGCGCCGGGTTGACGCGCGCCGCCGCGTCGAGGTGCGCCGGGCCAGGCGCGGACTCGCCGTCAGTGCCCTGGTGGCCGCCGTGACGCTGCCGCTCTACCCGCTGCACGAGGTGGTGATGCCCGAGGCCTGGCGCACCTCGCCCCGGCTCACCGAGACCCGGGCGCTGCTCCACCGGATACCCGACGACGCCACCGTGGCCGCCTCCAACCGGCTGGCGGCCCAGCTCACCCGCCGGACGGAGGTCACCCTGGTGTGCCGGGCTCCGGAGGGCCCTGGCCCGCAGTGGGTGGCCGTCGACCTGCGCGACCCGAGCGTGCAGGCCCCGTGCGCCGCCGCCGACACCGCCCGGATGCTGGCCGTCTACCGGGAGCGCGGCTACCGGCCGCTGGTCGAGCAGGACGGCCTGCTCCTGCTGCAACGCCCCTGAGCCGCCTCCCGGGCCGGACAACCCCCGAGCATCGGACAGCTCCAGACCGGATACCCCCCGGGTCCGGCTTGACCCGCGCGGCGCCGTGCGCCACCATTCCACTATTGAACTAGTGAAAGGCTGAATCGCCGGTGATCGAGTACCGCATCGAGCGGCGCAGCGGCGTCTCCACCTACCAGCAGATCGTGCAGCAGACCAAGCAGGCCCTGCGGCTCGGACTGCTCCAGCCCGGAGACAAGCTGCCGACCGCCCGAGAGGTGGTCGAACTGACCGCGATCAACCCCAACACCGTGCTGAAGGCCTATCGCGAGCTCGAACGCGAAGGCCTGGTCGAACCCCGCCCGGGGCTCGGCACCTTCGTCCGGCGCTCGCTCGCCCGGCCGGAGGCGGCGGCGGACGGGCCGCTGCGGGCGGGCCTGGTCGGGTGGGTGGACCAGGCCCGGGAGGCCGGACTGGAGCGCGAGGACATCACCGCGCTGATGGCCTCCGTCCTGGAGCAGCGCTTCGACACCGGGGTCTCCGGCTCCGACGACGGGGTCTGAGGCTCCGAAACCGGGGGCCGAAACCGGGGCTCCGACATCGGGGGGCCCGAAACCCCGACACCGGGGCCTGCGGCTCCCCGGCAACACCGAACCGAGAACAGTGGGGGGACCGGGTGGACGACCCGACGACCACGGCGCCCGCGACGGCGCCGGCCCTGGAGGCCGAAGGCCTCGGCAGGAGGTACCGCGGCGGCTGGGCGCTGCGCGGCTGCGACGTCACCGTCCCGGCCGGGCGGATCTGCGGCGTGGTGGGCCCCAACGGCGCGGGCAAGAGCACCCTGCTCTCCCTCGCCGCCGGCCAACTCGCGCCCACCGAGGGCAGGGTGCGGGTGCTCGGCGCCACCGCCGGTGCGCCCGAGCTGCGCGCCCGGGTCGCCTACGTGCCGCAGGACAAGCCGCTCTACCCGGGCCTCACCGTCGCCGAGACGCTGCGGATGGGCCGCGAGCTCAACCCGGTGTGGGACGAGGCCGTGGCCCAACAGATCGCAGATCAGGGCGAGTTGAACCCCAAGGCGCGGATCGGCTCGCTCTCCGGCGGCCAGCGCACCCGGGTCTGCCTCGCCCTCGCCCTCGGCAAGCTCCCCGACCTGCTGCTGCTCGACGAACCGATGGCCGACCTCGACCCGCTCGCCCGGCACCAGCTGATGGGCACGCTGATGTCGGTCGCCGCCGAGCGCGGCGCCGGCATCGTGCTGTCCTCGCACATCCTCCCCGAGCTGGACGGCGTCATCGACCACCTGCTCCTCGTCCAGCGCGGACGCGTCCGGCTGGCCGGTGACCTGGAGGAGATCCTCGACGGGCACCGACTGCTCACCGGGCCGGCCGCCCAGGGTTCCTCCCTGGCCGCCGAGACGGTGGTCGAGCAGCGCGTCAGCGGCCGCCGGGCCGTCGCCCTGGTCCGCACCGACGAGCCGGTGGACGGCGACTGGGAGAGTGAACGCCCGAGTCTGGAGGACCTGCTGCTCGGCTACCTCCGGGCCTCCGCCGACACCTCCGCCGACAACCCGAACCACGTGAAGCCCGACCCGAACGGGGTGGCCGCATGAGCACCGACCTCCTGCCCGACCGGGCCCCCACCCCCGCACCCGCCGACCGGCGGCCCGCCACCCCCGCCCTGCGCGGGCTCATCTGGCTGACGCTCCGTCAGAATCGCTTCCTGCTCTGGACCCTGGGCGTGCTGCTCGTCCTCGCGGTGGCGGACCTCGTCTGGATCCACGTCGCCCTCCGCCACATCATCGGCGTCCTGCGGCGGACCGGCTGCTACTACCCCGACTCCTGGTCCGAATCCGAGTGCTGGGCCCTCCTCGCACCGATCAACCGCCCCAACTTCTGGTACCTGGAGGTCCTCCAGCCCGCCGTCACCGTCCTCCCGCTGCTGATCGGCGTGTTCATCGGCGCCCCGCTGCTGGCCCAGGAGTACGAACGCGGCACCATCCGGCTGATCCGCGCCCAGTCCGTCAGCCCGGCCCGCTGGCTGGCCGTCCGCCTCGCCGTCCCCGGCCTCGCCGTCCTGGCCGTCAGCGGCGTGATCGCCGTCCTGATGACCTGGGTGTGGTGGACGGACATCGCACACGGTCCGGACGCCTTCGACCCGCCGTTCCAGTTCTTCACCTACCCGGCCATCGGCCTCGCCCCGGTCGCCTGGTCCCTGTTCGCGCTGGCCCTCGGTGTCCTGGTCGGCCAACTCGTCCGCCGCACCCTCCCCGCGATGTTCGCCACCGGCGCCCTCGTCGCCACCGCCCACGGCCTGGTCGTCTGGGCCCGCCCGCTCTTCTACCCGGTCGTGGAACAGGTGGCCCCCGTGGGCACCGCCCAGCCCACCAACGCCTGGCTCATCGACCAGGGCGTCGTCTTCCCCGACGGCACCCGCGTCACCACCGACTCCTGCGCCCTCAACACCACCTGCAACACGGCCAGCGCCTCCTGGCTCCGCTTCCACCCGGCCGCCCACCTCACCCCCATCCAACTCGTCGAAGCCGGCATCCTCCTGGCCCTTGCCGCGGCCCTCCTGATCGCCGTCTTCCGCCGCATCCGCGCCTGACGCGACGGTTGTCCGCGGCGTCGAAAACCGTCGCCGACAGTTCCTATTCCTCGTCAATCCCCCGGCACCGCCGGGGGATTTTCCATGCCCGAAACCGCCTGGTCGGGCGGCTCTTCAGATGTTCGATGGCAGGAAATGCGTTCGCTTTCCGGTGCCGTTGAAATGGCCATCCGAATTTCCGCCGAGTGAAAGTCGGCCATCGGTCGGCGGGAATTCGGCCACTCTGGCCCGACCGGCTTCCGGTCCCCGAGGCCGCCCCCATGCTGGAACGTTCGTCACCGACTGAAGGGAGAATGGTGAGCGTTCCACGACGACATGCGGGTGACCCCGATGTCATCGGTCAGACCGCCGCGCTGGTCGGATTCCTGCGCGAGGTCGTGCAGAGCAGCCATCAGCGGCTCCGGGACACGCGTTCCTGGGGGCCGCTCTGGCTGGCCGACCTGCCGGCGAAGGTGCCCCGGCCGTCCGGGGACGACGACCGTCCGTTGTTGGTCCTGGACCACGTTCCGCAGGCCGCGGCGCCGGAACTGCCGCCGGTGCTGGAGGGGTGGGTCGACGAGCGGCTGTGCCAGGACGCCGATGCCGAGGACCCGCCGCTCGCGGAGGAGGGTCCGTACCGGACCGGGGAGCCGGCGGCGGGCGGAGTCGACGGGTGGCAGGGCGACGAGGCGGTCGTCGCGCGGAAGGAGGCCGCGGAGGTCCTGCGGGCGTACGGTCCGTGGCTCGCGCGCTGGCGGATCTGGGCCGAGCGGGAGCGGTCCGAGCGGTCGCGGCGTCAGCTCTACGAGAAGGTCTACCACTGGCACCAGCAGTTGGCGCGGCAGGACGACCAGCAGGAACTCGTGCTCGCCGCAGGCCTGTTGAGCTGGCGGGAACCGAACGGCGGGGTGATCCACCGGCACGTGCTCTCGCGGCGGGTGGAGACCCACGTCGATCGGCGGACCGCGCAGATCACCGTGCGCCTCACGGAGAGCGGAGCGGTCCGGCTGGAGGATCGGGACTTCCTGGACGCGGACGACGGCTGGGTGCCGGAGCGTGCGGCGGCGTTCAACGAGGAGCTCTCCGCGCTGCCCTTCCACCTGTTGAGCGAGGAGGCGCTGGAGTGCCTCTCGCAGTGGCTGGACCTGGTCCTGCCCAGGCCGGTGGCGTTCAGCACCAACTGGCGTCCGCCGGCGGGACCGGATGAGGGCGCCAGGCTGACCTTCGCGCCCGCCCTGCTGAAGCGGCCCAGGGACCGCAACGAGGTGTTGAGGTTCTACGACCGCATCGCGGAGAGCGTGGTGTCCGAACGCCGGGCCCCGCTCGGGCTGGCGCAGTTGGTGATGTCGCTGAACCCCGAGGACCGGCAGAACTGGGGCGGGCGGCAGGCGCCGGCGCTCTTCGGCGACGAGCCGCTGTTCCCCGGCAAGACCAATGCCCAGCAGCGTTCCGTACTCCAGCGGCTGCAGCGGGACACCGGCGTGGTGGTGCAGGGCCCGCCCGGCACCGGAAAGACGCACACCATCGCCAACCTGGTGTCCGCGCTCCTGGCCCAGGGCCAGCGGGTGCTCGTGACCAGCGCCAAGGACCAGCCGCTGACCGTGCTCCGGGACAAACTCCCGCCGGCTGTAAGGGACTTGTGCGTGTTGCTGCTCAGCACCACCAGCCAGGACGGTGCCAGCGAACTGGAACGCACCATCAACGCGCTGAGCGATCGGGTGGCGGCGGGCGACACCGAGCAGCTGCGGGACGAGATCCAGCGGCTGACCCAGCGCCGGTACGAGGTGCGCAGCCGGATCAAGCTGCTGACCGAGCAGGTGGTCTCGCTGCGGGAAGCGGAGGTCTACCAGCACCCGGAGGTCGCACCGGGCTACTCGGGGACGCTCGCCGCGATCGTGCGGAAGGTGCAGGACGAGGCGGTGCGGCTGGGCTGGATCGGCAGGCTGCCGAACCGGGCGCCGGAGGCACCGCCGCTCTCGCCCGTCCAGGCGGAGGAACTGCTCGCGCTGCTGCGGGACGGCGCCGGGCAGTGGACGGAGTCCGGGGTGTTCCCGGCGGCGGAGACGCTGCCGACGTCCGGCCAGGTCGCGGCGGCCCTCGCGGTGAGCCAGTTGAGCGTCAACGGTCTCTCACCGGCGGCGATCGAGGTGCGCAACGTCCTGGCCGCCCTGGAGACCTCCACCACGGACCGGCTGACCGAGCTGCTGGGCTCCGGCCGAAACCGACTGCACCGTCTGGGTGTTCACCGGGAGGCCGCGCGCTGGGGCGACGAGGGCTGGGTGGAGCGCGCGCTGACGGACCGGCTGGCCCGGCGCCACCCCGATCTCTGGCAGCGTGTCGCCGACGTCGCGCGCGTGCTCCCCGAGGTGGCCGAGGGCCTCGACCGGGTCGGTCTGCGCACGGTGGTCCTCCCGGACCTCCTGGTCCCCGAGCGCGCCCGCCGGATGGCGGCCACGATCCCGGCCCTGATGGAGCAGCTGTCGGCGGGCCGCAGGCTGCGGACCCGGTTCGCGTTCAGGGCGCAGCGGGAGGCCGAGGAACTCCTCGGCAGTTGCACGGTGGACGGCAAGGTGCCGGCCTCCGCCGACGATCTCGGCGCCGTGCTGGCCCATCTGCACGCGCACGCGGCCCTCGCCGCCGTGGCGGCCCGCTGGGAGCAGGTGGGAGCGGCAGTGCCGGAAGCGCCGCTGGAGGTGCGACTGGCCTCGCTGTCCGAGCGCTACCGGCACCTCGCCGAGGTCGACGGATTCGGCCGGATCCGTGAGCAGGTCGACGAACTCCTGGTCCACCACGGGGTCTACCTCGACCTGACCCGGCCGCAGGCGTGGCAGGACTTCGCCGAGGCCGTCGCGGCCCTGGCCGGCCGGCAGCGCGCGGAGGAGGCCTCGGAGCGGCTCGGCCGATGGGACCGGCTCCTGCGCGGCGGGGAGGACGGCGTGGCCGCGCCGGTCGAGGCGCTCGCCATGGCGCAGGCCCTGCGCGACCGCGACGTCGACCGGTACACCAAGGAGCTCGAAGCGCTCGCGGCAGCGCAGCAACGGGACCAACGGCGGCGCCGCTGCGTGGAGTTGCTCGACGGACTGCGCAGCGCGTCGCCCGCGCTCGCCGGCAGGCTCGAAGCGGAGGCCGAGGACCCGGCCTGGGACGAGCGGCTCGCCCGGCTCCGGGACGCGTGGGCCTGGGCGAAGGCGTCCGAGTTCATCGACGACGAACGCGCGCCCGGCCGGGAACAGCGCCTCGACGGTGAACTCACCGAGCACGAGGCGAAGTTGGAGGAGCTCACGGGAGACCTGGCCGCCGCACACGGCCGGCTGCACTGCCTGGTGCGGATGACCCAGGAGCAGCGCTCGGCACTCCAGGCCTACCGCACGCACATGGCGTCGTACGGCAAGGGCAAGGGCAAGAGCGCCTCCCACTTCAAGGCGGCCGCCCACAGCGCGATGCAGGTCGCCCAGGGAGCGGTGCCGGCCTGGGTGATGCCCATCGCGCGGGTGGCGGAGATGATCAAGCCCAGGCAGGACGCCTTCGACGTGGTGATCGTCGACGAGGCCAGTCAGGCCGGCATGGACGCGCTGTTCCTGCTCTGGCTCGCGCCGAGGATCATCGTGGTCGGCGACGACAAGCAGTGCACGCCACCGGTCACCGGGCTGGGCCGCACCCAGCAGATCCAGGACCGGCTGTCCGCGCACCTGCCGGAAGTCCCCGCCCACCTGCGCCAGTTGTACATGCCGCACTCCAACCTGTACCAGCTGCTGTCGACGTTCTTCCCGTCCACCATCCGCCTGCAGGAGCACTTCCGCTGCATGCCCGAGATCATCGGCTGGTCCTCGGAGACCTTCTACACCCCGCCGGGCCTCATCCCGCTGCGGCAGTACGGCGGTGAACGGCTCGACCCGCTGCTGACGCACTACGTCGAGGGCGGGGTCACCGAGGGACGCGACGGACGGATCCGCAACCCGAAGGAAGCGGAGGCGATCGTGGACTGCCTCGCCGAGCTGGCCGCGGACCCGGCGTACGAGCACAAGACCATGGGCGTGATCGTGCTCCAGGGCTTCGGCCAGGTCAAACTGCTGGAGCAGCTGATCGAACAGCGCCTGCCGGCCCCGGTCCGGGAGCGCCACCGCATCCGGGTGGGAACCCCGGCCCAGTTCCAGGGCGACGAGCGGCACGTCATCCTGCTGTCGATGGTGGTCGACCGGGTGCGGAAGATCGCCGGCGGCATGCGCAGCGAGCAGCAGGCCTACAACGTGGCGGCCAGCCGCGCCCAGGACCAGATGCGGCTCTTCTACTCGGTGCCGCCGGACCAGCTCAAACCCGGGGACCTGCGGCTCAACCTCCTGGGCTACATGCAGAATCCGCCGGCCGCACTGGCGGAGGCGGCCGACCTCGGCGCCGTGCTGCCCGACGTCCGGCGCCCGCCCTTCGACTCCCTCTTCGAACAGCAGGTCTACCTGCGGCTCAAGGAGCGCGGCTACCACGTGGTGCCCCAGTACCCGGCGGGCAGCAAGCGCATCGACCTGGTGGTGATCGGCGCGCGCGGCCGCCTGGGCGTGGAGTGCGACGGCGACTACTACCACTCGACCCTCGACCAGATCCGGCACGACCAGCAGCGCGACCGTGAACTCCAGCGGGTCGGCTGGCGGTTCTGGCGCATCCGGGAGAGCGAGTTCAGGTTCGACCCGGACGAGGCCCTGGCGGGCCTGTGGGAGGAACTCGACCGGCAGGGCATCCGCCCGGCGAACTACTCCCGGCCCTCCCCGCCGCCGGGAGACACGCGGCCGTGGACGCCACTGGAACTGCCGGAGGGCGACGAACTGCCCGACGAAGGAGCGGAGAACCACGAGCCGCCGGGGCGACAGGGCCCCGACGACGGGGACGGTGCCGAATCCGCCCCCGCCCCTGACACCGATTCGACCGGAGGAACGGCATGACCCAGACGCACAGCCGGCAGGACGACCGCACGCTGGACGAGAACACCCTGGAGGAACTCGCCCGCGTCGTCGCGGGCGACGACGACCTCCTCTACCGCCGCGGCTTCGAGATCGCGGCCTTCCTCAAGCGGGCCGGCTGGCAGGAGGTGCCCGAGTACGACGGCCAGTACCGCAGGGAGTGGGCCGCCGAACTGCTGATGGCCCGGCGCGACCAGCCCGGGGAGATCGAGAAGGTGCTGCTCAGGCTGGCCGATCCGCGTGAGTACCTCGAGGAGCCCGGCCTGCTCACCGAGGTCGTGACGGCGGTCAACACCTTCCTCATCCACGAGGGGTACCGGCTGGAGAACCCCGGCGGCAGCCCCAGGCTGGTGTCGTGCGACCCGGCGCTGGCGCACCCGACGCACTACGGCTCCGCCGAGCTGAAGGTCGTCATGGCGGACCTCATCGCCGACGAGGCCATGGCGGAACTGCTCCAGTGGCGTCTGGACGAGGCCCGCACCTGCTACGCCAACGGCGCCCATGTCGCGGCGATCATCATGCTCGGCTCGTTGATGGAGGGCGTGCTGCTCCAGACCGTCGTGGAACGGGACCCGTCTCTCCTGGGCAGGGACTCCGAGGACAGCATCAACCTGGACAGGTTGATCAAGGCGTGTCACCGAGTCGGGTGGCTCGGCCCGGACGCCGAGAAGTTCAGCCACGAGCTGCGCAGGTACCGGAATTTCGTGCACCCCAAGGCCGAGGCCCGGCAGAGCCACCGGCCGGACCGCGACACCCTGGCCATCTGCTGGCAGGTGGTCAACGCGGCCCTGAACGACCTCGCCGACACGCACCCCGGCCGTGCCCGGTAGCAGGGCCGGTGCAGGGCACACGCGTCGCGGTCGGAGTGGTCCGAGGAGTCGTGGGACTTCAGGAAGCGGCGGCGGCCGGTCTCGCTGAAGCAGGACGGGGCGGTCGCGGCGATTCGGGTTCCGCGGTGACGCCCGAGCCGTAGGTGCGGGGGCCGGCGGCTTCGGTGGAGGGGGTTGGTGTCCACCGGGGCCGCCGGTCGGTCGTGGGCCAGGACGGCGGGGAGTGGTGGGTGGGATCATGGTGCCGTCCTGGGTGTGCGGAGTGAGGCGGGGGTCGGGTGGTGGGGGAGCGGCGGCGGGTCGGGGTGGTCCTGGCCGAGGCGGAGGGGTTGCGGGCGGCGGCCGGGGCGGTGGTGGCGGACCACCGGGGTGCCGTGGAGCAGGTGCGGGTGGCGTACGTCGGGGTGCGGGACCGGCTGGTGCGGGAGGAGTTGGGGGCCATCCCGGTGGCGCGGCTCCGGGACGTGACGGAGGGGCGGCTGCGGGTCGGGGCGCTGGAGGCGGCCGGGCTGGGGACGGTGCGGCAGGTGGTGGAGGCCTCCGGCTACACGCTGCGGCTGATCCCGGGGGTCGGGGCGCAGACGGCGGCGCAGGCGCTGGCCGCGGCCGGGCAGATCGCCCGGGCGGTCGAGCAGACGGTGGCGGTGCGGCTGGACGTCGAGCGGCAGGACGCGATGAGCTCCGCGCTGGTCGTGGCGCTCCAGCGGCTGGTGGCCGCGGGGCCGGAGGCGCGGCGGGCCCGGGAGACCGCGGAGCGGGTCCTGGCCGAGGTCGAGCCGCTGGTGGCGGCCGCGGGGCTGGCCCGGGGGGTGCTGCGCGGGCTGTTCGCCGGGCGGGAGCGGCGGGCGCAGGCGCAGGCGGCGGTCGAGTCCCTGGCGGAGGCGCTGGTCGGGTTCGCGGCGCGGGAGGTCCCGGTGCTGTTCGCCCAGGCCTCGGTCGACCTGCTGCGTCCGCCGCTCGACCCGGTCGAGGCGTGGACGGACTTCGAGCTCCGCTCGGCCGACTACTACGGCGTGCTCGGCGGGATCGTCGAGGAGGCCGGGGTCGAACTCGCCGCCGCCGAGGGGTTCCTGCCGGAGGACCTGTCGGACCGGGTGCGGGCCGAGCCGCTGGACGACGCCCACTGCCGGGTCTCGCTGCGCGGCTACCAGGCGTTCGGGGCGCGGTTCGCGCTCGCCCAGCGGCGGGTGATCATCGGGGACGAGATGGGCCTCGGCAAGACGGTGCAGGCGATCGCCGTGCTGGCGCACCTGCGGGCCCGGGGGAGCACCCACTTCCTGGTGGTCTGCCCGGCCAGCGTCCTGATCAACTGGATCCGGGAGGTCGAGTCGCGCAGCACCCTGCGGGCGTTCCGGGTGCACGGACCGGAGCGGGAGGCGGCGCTCGCCGAGTGGCTCCGGGACGGCGGGGTCGCGGTGGTGACCTTCGACGGGCTGCGCCGCCTGGAGGCGTCGGAGGTGGCGGAGTCGGCCGCGGTCGGGATGGTCGTGGTGGACGAGGCGCACTTCGTCAAGAACCGTGCCGCGCAGCGCTCCCGGGCGGTGGCCGCCTGGGCGGAGCGGGTGGAGCGGGTGCTGTTCCTCACCGGGACGCCCATGGAGAACCGGGTGGAGGAGTTCCGCACCCTGGTGGAGTACCTCCAGCCCGCGCTGGTGCCGCTGGTCCGGCAGGGTTCGGCGGCCGCCGGGCCGGCGGCCTTCCGCAAGGCCGTCGCCCCGGCCTACCTGCGCCGCAACCAGCAGGACGTGCTCACCGAGCTGCCCGAGGTGGTGCACGTGGACGAGTGGGAGGAGTTCTCGCCCGCCGACCTCGCCGCCTACCGGTCGGCCGTCGCGGCGGGCAACTTCCCGGCGATGCGCAGGGCCGGTTACGCGGACCCGGTGGAGTCGGCCAAGCTGAAGCGGCTGCTGGAGATCGTCCGGGAGGCGGCGGACGGCGGGCTGAAGGTGGTGGTCTTCTCGTTCTTCCGGGACGTCCTGGCGGCCGTCCAAACGGCCCTGGACCAGCGGGCGTTCGGGCCGATCGACGGTTCGCTGGAGTCGGCGCGGCGGCAGGACGTGGTGGACGGCTTCAGCGCCGCGCCCGGGCACGCGGTGCTGCTCTGCCAGATCCAGGCCGGGGGCGTGGGGCTGAACATCCAGGCGGCCTCGGTGGTGATCCTGTGCGAGCCGCAGGTCAAACCGACCCTGGAGGAGCAGGCGGTGGCCCGCTCGCGCCGGATGGGGCAGGTCCGCCGGGTGCGGGTGCACCGGCTGCTCGCCGCGGACAGCGTCGACCAGCGGGTGCTGGACCTGCTGCGGGCGAAGGGCCGGCTGTTCGACGAGTACGCGCGGCGCAGCGAGGTGGCGGAGTCGACGCCGGAGGCGGTGGACGTGTCGGAGCAGTCGCTGGCGGCGCTGATCGTCGAGGAGGAGCAGCTGCGGCTGGCGGCCGCCGAGGGCTGAACGCGTCAATCGGCGAGCGTGCGCAGGTAGGTGAGGACGGCACGGACCCGGCGGTGGCCGGTGTCGGGGGCGGGCATGCCGAGCTTGCCGAAGATGCTGCCGATGTGCTTGTTCACCGAACTCTCGGCGAGGAAGAGGAGCCGGGCGATGGTCGGGTTGTTGTGGCCCTCGGCCATCAGGGCGAGCACCTCGCGCTCGCGCGGGGTGAGGGCGGCCAGCGGGTCGGGGCCGGTGCGGTGGGCCATCAGCTGGGAGATGACCTCCGGGTCCATCGCGGTGCCGCCCTCGGCGACCCGCCGCAGCGCCTGGAGGAACTCCTCGGCGCGGCCGACCCGGTCCTTGAGCAGGTAGCCGACGCCGGTGGCGCTGTCGGCGAGCAGCTCGGCGGCGTAGGCGCGTTCGACGTACTGGGAGAGGATCAGGACGGGCAGCGCGGGCAGTCGGCGGCGGGCCTCGACGGCGGCGCGCAGGCCCTCGTCGCGGAAGTCCGGGGGCAGCCGGACGTCGACCACGGCGACGTCGGGGCGGTGGTCGAGCAGTGCGGGCAGCAGGTCGTCGCCGTGCTCGACGGTCGCGCACACCTCGTGTCCCTCGCTGTGCAGCAGCAGGACCAGGCCCTCGCGGAGCAGGGCGTTGTCCTCGGCGATCAGGATCCGCACGGGATCTCCACTTCCAGGATGGTCGGGCCCCCGGGCGGGCTGGACAGGCGGGTGGTGCCGTCGAACGCGGCGGCCCGGCGGCGCAGTCCGGGCAGCCCGCTTCCGGCGCCCTCGACGGCGCCGCCCCGGCCGTCGTCCTCGACCCGGACGGCGATGGCGGCAGTGGTGATCCGCAGCCGGACCAGGGCGGTGCGGGCGCCGCTGTGCCGGGCGACGTTGGCGAGCGCCTCGGAGACCACGAAGTAGGCGGCGGCCTCGGCGGCGGCCGGTGCGCGTGGCGGCGGGTCGGCGGACTGATCGGCGGAACGGCCTGCGGATGCCTCGGAGTTGTGCAGCTCGACCCGGGTCGGTACGGCGCAGCGGGCGGCGAGCGACCGTACGGCCTCGGCCAGGCCGCGGTCGGCGAGCAGCGGCGGGTGGATGCCGCGCACCAGGGTGCGCAGCGACTCCAGGGCCTGTTCGGCGACGAGTTGGGTGGAGTCCACCAACGCGGCGGCCTGCTCGGGGCGTTGGTCGAGCGCGCGGCGGATCATGCCGAGCCGGAGCGAGACGGCCACCAGGTTGGCCTGGGCGCCGTCGTGCAAGTCCCGTTCGATCCGGCGCAGTTCGGCGGCGTGGGCGTCCAGTGCCTCGGACCGGCTGGTGGTCAGCTCCCGGACGCGGTGGGCGAGCGACACGCGGGGCCGGGCGACCAGCAGCCGGCCGGAGGCCCGGGCGTGCAGGTCGGCGAGCGGCGGCAGCGCCGCCAGGGCGACGGCGGCGTAGCCGATGCCGCCCAGCGCCGCGGCGGCGGCCATCGGCCAGGAGTCGACGGTCAGCAGGATGATCTTCCCGCGCTCGTCGGGTAGCAGCTGCCACCACACCGGCGCCGTCAGCCAGTTGAAGGCGTGGCTGCACAGGGTGAGGGCGCCGGCGCACAGGGCCGTCCCGGCCGTGCCGTGGGCGAGCAGCCAGAGCAGGTCCTTGCCGACGACCGGGTCGCGTAGGGACAGCCGGTCGCCGTACGGCGTGCGCAGCCGCTCGCCGCCGAGCCGGGCGCCGACCCGGCGTCGGTGGAAGTCGGCGGAGCGGCGCAGCAGTCGCAGGGCCGGCGGGAGGAGCGGCAGTCCCACGCCGACCAGGCAGAGGGCGAGGACGACGAGCAGCAGGCAGAGCCCGACCAGCGCGGCCAGACCGGTGCCGAGGCAGAGCAGGAGGTAGCGGGCGGCGGCGGGGAAGCGGCGAGCCGCGGACCGGGCGAAGGCGCGCGGGCCCGGGCGGCCCGGGCGGCCCGGGCGGACGGTCGGCCGGGCCGTGGACCCGTCAATCCTCGGCGTCCGCACGACTGTTCAGTGCCTCCGAGCTCCGAGCCGACTTTTCGATCACCCTAGCACCGGCCCCGGGACCGCCCTGGAATCGTTCCGCAGGCCGCCTCGAGGGCGAAGGCCCTTCCGCCGCCGCGCGGGGCGCCTCCACAATGGGCGGATCGATCGCGGAAGTGGGGGACCGGGATGGAGTGGCTGCTGGGGATCGGTGGAGCCCTGCTGCTCGGCGTGGTGACCAATCTGGTGTACGACTTCGCCAAGTTCGGCGGGTCCCGGCTCGGCTCCCGGGTGCCGGTGCCGCGGGTCCGGCGGGCGAGCCTGACAGCGGCGGCCCGGGCGCACGACGTGCGGGCGGACGGGCTGGCGCCGCTGATCACCTGGTCCGCGGCCCGGCCGCTGGTGCCGGGCACGCTGGTGACGGCGCACCGCGGGCGGGTGGAGCGCCCGCACGCGCTGGACGCGGCCGGGTGGGCCGAGGAGGTGGCGCGCCAGCGGGCGGCCGGTGCGGCGGGCCGGACGGCGTACATCTCGCGGCTGACGGTCGATCACGGCGAGCACGGCGGCGCGCGGGTCTGCGAGGTGGACATCGCCGAGAGCGACTACGCGGAGTGCATGGCCACCACCCGGCTGGGCCGGGAGGACCCGGCGGCGGCCCGGCTGCTGCGCGCGGCCCTGGACGAGGGACTGACGAGCTTCGTGGCCGTCGCCCCGCCCACGATGGTCAGCGCCTGCGTCGCGGTGCGGGACCGGCTGGGCCGGCTGCTGCTGCTCCGCCGCTCGCTGGCGGTCAACACCTTCCCGGCGCAGTGGACGGTCGGGATCAACGAGACGATGAAGTACCGCGACGAGCCCGGCGCCGCCGAGGACTTCTACGGGCTGGTCCGGCGGGCGCTGGAGGAGGAGCTGGGGCTGCTGCCGGACGACGTCGGGTCGACCGTGATCACCTGGCTGGGCTGGAGCGAGCCGGCCTCCTGCTACACGCTGGTGGCCACCGTCCGGTCCCGGCTCGACGCGGCCGGGATCGACCGCCGCCGCGAGGCCTGCCACAGCACCTTCGAGCACGACATGGCCGTCTGGGTGCCCTTCACCCGCCGTACGGTCTCCGAGCTGGTCGAGGGCGGCACCTGTCCGGACGGCTCGCGGCGCTGGTCGTACCTCGCGCCGCTGGTCGCCTGGGAGGCCTGGCGGGCGGCGCAGCAGGAACGACCGTTCCGCATACGGAACGAGCGTTCTCGGGGCGGCCGCGGTCAGCCGACGGTGGCCCGCCAGTCCGCCGGACCGCTCGCCGGGAGGTGCCCGGGCAGGCCCGGCGTCCAGCGCTTCGAGCCGTCCGGCAGGACGGCCAGGGCCTCGATGCCGGGTCGGCGGGCGGCCCAGGCGAGGGCGCGGTCCGGGCCCATGGCGAACGCGGCGGTGGCCCAGGCGTCGGTGCGGGCGATGCCGGTGCCCGGGGCGCCGACCAGGGTGAGCGAGGCCAGGCCCCGGGCCGGGCGGCCGGTCTGCGGGTCGAGGATGTGCGCGCCGCGCTCGGCGGTGCCGGAGGTGGCCACGGCGAGGTCGTGACCGGCGAGGACGGCGGCCAGCAGCCCCGGCTGCCGGGGGTCGGCGATGCCGATCCGCCACGGGCCGCCGGCGGTCTGCACGTCCCCGCCGCCGCTGACGCAGTACTGCCGGGCGCCGGAGGAGCGCAGCAGGCCGGCCGCCTGCTCGACCGCCCACCCCTTGACCCAGCCGCTCGGGTCCAGCCGCCCGCCCGGCCGCTCGCTGAAGTGGCCGTCCGTCTCGGCGGCCACGTCGCGGCAGGCCGCCAGCACGGCGCGGACCTCCGGATCGCAGTCGTCCAGGGCGAGTTCGCCCCGGTCGAGGCGGCTGATGTCGCTGTCCGGCCGATAGGTGGAGAACACCGCGTCGATCCGGTGCAGCCGTTCGGCGATCCGCTCCAGCGCGGCGGCGGTGCCGGGGCCGGGGTCGCGGACGGCGATCGAGAAGACGGTGCCCATCACGGGCTCGGCGTGGCGCAGCACGGGGCGCCTCAGCCCTTGGCCCGGTCGAGGGCGCTCTGGAGAGAGCGGACGTAGCCGTCGCTGGTGTACGTCGCGCCGCTGACCACGTCGATGGCGGCGCTCTGCGCGGATATCGCCTCCTGGTTGAGCACGGGCAGCGCGGAGCTGTTGATCTCGCGGTCGCGGCGCTCGGAGTTCGGGTACTTGACCACGTCGACGGCGGTGATCCGGCTGCCGGCCAGGGTGACCTGCACCTGGACCGGCCCGTACCGGGTGTTGACGGTGTCGCCGCTGACCTTCCGGGTGGCGCCCGTGCCCGTGGCGGAGGCGGAAGAGGAGGGTGCTGGGGCCTCCGACGGCTGCGAGACATCGGAACCGGAACCGGTACCCGCCCCCGAGCCGATCACCGGGGCGGGCCCGGCCGCCTCGTGCGGCTTGAGGGACAGCAGCAGCACCACCCCGGCCGCGGTGGCGGCGCTGGTGACGACGGCTCGGCGCATGGAAATCAACGCTCCTCAGGTGCTTGGCGAGCCGAACGGGCTCAGCGGGCGGAAGGACTCGGCGAACGAACGGGCTCAGCGAGCGGACTGGCTCAGAACGAAAAGCTCTCGTGGTGGATGCTCCCCCGTCGCACCCCCGCGGCCCGCAGCGCGCGCACGGCCTCCTCGGCCATCGCCTCCGGGCCGCACAGGTAGACCTCGTGCTCGGCGAGGTCCGGGACCAGCCGGGCCAGCGCGGCCCCGAGGTCGCCGACCTGCTCGCGCGAGCCGAGCAGCTCGTGCACCGCCGCACCGCGCCGCCGGGCGACATCGTCCAGTTCCGCCCGGAACAGCACGTCCTGTGGCCGCCGGGCCCGCTGGACCAGGGTCAGCTCGCCCGGCAGCGTCTCGAACAGGGCGCGCAGCGGGGTGATCCCCACCCCGGCGCCGAGCAGCAGCACCCGGCGCTGCCGCAGCCGCCGCCCGGTGAACGCCCCGTACGGGCCCTCGGCGCGCACCCTGGTCCCCGGGCGCAGGGCGGCCACGGCGGCGCTGTGCCCGCCGAGGTCCTTGACCGTGAAGCGCAGGAAGCGCGGGTGGGGCGGCGCGGACAGCGAGTACGGGTTGGCGGCCCAGCGCAGCCCGGGGGCCTGGAACTGGAGCCGGAAGAACTGGCCCGGCTCGGCGCGGAGTCCGTCCAGCCGCCGCCCGGTCAGGAAGAGCGACACCACGCCGGGGCCCTCCGGCCGTACCTCGGCGACGGTCAGGCCGTGCCGCCGGTCGAGCAGCCACGGTCGCAGCAGCCGGAACCAGCCGAGCAGCGCCGCCGTCCCGAAGTAGAGCGCGTACCAGGCGGCCCGGCCGGGGCCGCCGCCCAGGTCGGCGCCGGTGGCGAGCTGGTGGGAGAAGGCCAGCGCCACCGCGAGGTAGGTCGCCAGGTGCAGATAGTACCAGGTCTCGTACGGGAGGCGGCGTCGCGCGATCCGGGCGGAGACGGCGCCGGTGCCGAGCAGCAGCAGGGTGCCCAGGGCGGCCTTGACCATCTCGGGGTAGTGGAAGACGATCTCCACGCCCTCGCCGACCACCCCGCGCCCGTCGGTCAGCGCGTAGCCCCAGACGACCGCCAGCACGTGCACCGAGACCAGGGCCACCATCCACCGCCCGCCGAAGGCGTGCCAGCGCGCCAGCCGGTCCGCCCCGACCCCGCGCTCCACCGGCGGCAGCCGCGCCATCAGCAGGAGCAGCACCGGCGCGGTGTAGCCGGCCAGCAGTCCGGTGATCCGGCCGGCGCCGGTCAGCCAGCCGGCCGCGCCGACCACCGCCGGGGTGCCCGTCCACCACAGCGCGAGCACGCCGAGCGCGCCCACGGCGACCAGGCCGAGCGCCGCGCGCGGGTCGAGGGCGAACGGTGGTCGTGGCGCCGCCCGGTGCCTCGGGCGGTCGGGTGCCGGCCGGGGCCCGGGCCGCGACGTCGGTGCGGCGGCAGTGCTCATCGGGAACCTCCTCAGCGCCCGGCGGCGAGGGCCGCCGGGCCGCCCACGATCGCAGCGCAAGCTCTGAGCCGGCTCTGAGCCGGCCGGCCGGCGGGACCCGCTGTGAAGGCGTTCATGCAGGTCAATGGCAGTGTGATGGTCTACGAACCACTTTCCGGGGTCTCAGCGCTTTCTCATCGGGGCGGGTCAGGATGAGCACCGCGCAGCACGAGCCCGAGGGAGCCCCCATGGACGAGACCGCCGGCCGCCCGGACTGGCGGGTCCTGGTCGTCGACGACGAACCGGACCTGGTCGAGGTGGTGTGCGGGGCCGTCCGCTACGAGGGCTGGCAGGCGCGCGGCGCGACCACCGGCCTGGCCGCCGTCGAGGCCGCCGCGGCCTGGCGGCCGCACGCCGTGGTGCTGGACGTGATGCTGCCCGACCTCGACGGCCTGGAGGTGCTGCGCCGCATCCACGCCGGGCAGCCCGAGGCGCGGGTGCTCTTCCTCACCGCCCGGGACGCCGTCGAGGAGCGGATCGCCGGCATCGCGGCCGGCGGCGACGACTACGTGACCAAGCCGTTCAGCCTGGCCGAGGTGGTGGTCCGACTGCGCGGCCTGCTGCGCCGGGCCGCCCCGCCCGCCGTGCCTGGGCAGCCGCCCCCGCACGCCCTGGTGCTCGGCGACCTGGTGCTGGACGACCGGGCCCGCGAGGTCACCCGGGGCGGGGAGGCGGTCGAGCTCAGCCCCACGGAGTACGCGCTGCTCGCCCACCTGATGCGCCACCCCCGGCAGGTGCTCAGCAAGGCGCAGATCCTGGACGCCGTCTGGTCGTACGACTTCGGCGGGCAGGCGCACATCGTGGAGCTGTACATCAGCTACCTGCGCAAGAAGGTGGACGCCGGGCGCAGTCCGATGATCCACACGGTGCGCGGCGCGGGCTACCTGATCAAGGCCGCGACGTGAGGGACGCGCAGGCCGGCGACCCGAAGCGCCTGGGGTCCCGCGTCGCCCGGCTGGTGCCCCGCACCCTGCGGGCCCGGCTGATCGCCGGACTGCTGGTGCTGCTCGTCGTCACCTGCGCCGCCGTCGGCCTCGCCACCACCGCCGCGCTGCGCCACTTCCTGGTCGACCGGCTGGACCAGCAGCTCACCGAGTCCGGCGGACGCTACGCCGCGAGCCTGGAGCACACCGCCCAGGGCGCCGGCCCCGACACCCGGGCCCAGACCCCCGGCACCCTCGGCGTACGGCTGCTCGACGGCCGGGTCACCGCCGCGGGCGTGGTCGACGGGGACGCCGACGACGTGGACAGCCCCGGCGACGAGGACGACCGGGTCGCCTTCACCCCCGAGCAGCAGCACGCGCTGGCCGCCCTGCCCGTCGACGGCCCGGCCCGCACCCTCGACCTCGGCCGGGCCCTGGGCCGCTACCGGGTCCGCGCGGTCACCGGGCGGGACGGCGACGTGCTGGTCAGCGGCCTGCCGCTGCGCCCGGCCGAGGACACCGTCGAGCGGCTGGCGACCCTGGAGCTCACCGTCTTCGCGATCTCCGTCACCGCGGCCGGCGCCGCCGGGGCCGCCTGGGTCGGCGTCTCGCTGCGCCCGCTGCGGCGGGTGGTGGGCATGGCCGAGCGGGTCAGCGCGCTGCCGCTCGCCAGCGGCGAGGTGATGCTCGCCGAGCGCGTGCCCGACGACGACCCGCGCACCGAGGTCGGCCGGGTCGGCGCCGCGCTCAACCGGATGCTCGGGCACGTCGGCGGCGCACTCGCCCGCCGCCACGCGGTGGAGGAGCGGCTGCGCGGCTTCGCCGCCGACGCCAGCCACGAGCTGCGCACCCCGGTCGCGGCGGTCCGCGGCCACGCCGAGCTGGCGCTGCGCCACCCCGGGCCGGTGCCCCCCGAGGTGCGGCACTCGCTGGAGCGGATCGACGCCGAGGCGCTGCGGATGGGGGCGATCGTCGAGGACCTGCTGCTGCTCGCCCGGCTGGACGCCGGCCGCCCGCTGGCCGAGGAGGAGGTGGACCTGACCCGGACCGCCCTCGACGCGGTGGCCGACGCCCGTGCCGCCGGACCGGAGCACCGCTGGCGGCTCGTCCTGCCCGAGGAACCGGTGCTGGTGCGCGGGGACGGGCACCGGCTGAGCCAGGTGGTGGCCAACCTGCTGGCCAACGCCCGGAGCCACACCCCGCCCGGCACCGAGGTCGAGCTGCGGCTCGAACGGGCGGACGGCCAGGTCGAGTTGAGCGTCACGGACGAGGGCCCGGGGATCGCGCCGGAGCTGGCCGAGCGGGTCTTCGAGCGCTTCGTCCGGGGCGACCGGGCCCGCTCCCGGGCCACCGGCTCGACCGGGCTCGGCCTGGCGATCGTCCGGGCCGTGGTCGGGGCGCACGGCGGCACGGTGACGGTGGCGAGCCGGCCCGGCCGTACTGAGTTCACCGTCCGGCTGCCGTGACGGTCGCCCTGGCAGCGGTGGGGATCGCGGCGGGTGCGGCAGCCGTCCGGAAGCGCTGCCGGTAGTCGGTCGGCGTCGTCCCGAGGCGGCGGCGGAAGGCGCGCACCAGGGTGTCGACGGTGCCGAACCCGCAGGCGGTGGCGATGCGTTCGAGCGTCGCGTCGGTGGACTCCAGTCGGTGGCGGGCCAGTTCGACCCGGGCCGATTCGACGTAGGCGCTCGGGGTGGTGCCCAGCTCCGTCTTGAAGATCCGGGTCAACTGCCGTTCGCTGACGTGGGCGTGGGCCGCGAGGTCCGGGACGGTGAGCCGCCCGGAGAGGTTGCGCAGGATGTGGTGGCGCAGCTCCTCGATCCGCCGGGTGGTCGACACGGGCTCCAGCGGGACGCTGAACTGGCTCTGGCCGCTGGGGCGTTTGAGGTACATGACGAGCTGGCGGGCGACCCGCAGGGCCAGCTCCTCGCCGAAGTCCTCGGCGACCAGGGCGAGCGAAAGGTCCAGGCAGGCGCTGATGCCCGCGCCCGTCCAGACCTCGCCCTCGCGGATGAAGATCGGGTCCGGGTCGACCTCGATCTCCGGGTGCTCCTCGGCGAGTTGGCCGGCCGTGGACCAGTGGGTGGTGGCGCGCCGCCCGTCCAGCAGCCCGGCGGCGGCGAGCAGGTGCGCGCCGACGCAGACGCTCGCCACCCGGCGCGAGCGGGCGGCCAGGGTGCGGACCCGGTCGACCACCGCCGGGTCGGTGAGCGCGCGGACCCGGCGGCGCTCGTCCACCTCGACCGAGCCGGGCACCAGCAGGGTGTCGATCCGGCTCCGGGCGGCCTCGTCGAAGGTGAGGTCGGGCAGGATGCGCACGCCCGCCGAGGTGGTGACCGGCGCCGCCGTCTCGGCGGCGAGGACGACCCGGTAGCCGGTCGCGTCGTCGGTCTCCCGGCGGACCAGGGAGAACACCTCGGGCGGGCCGGTCACGTCGAGAAGGTCGACGCCCTCGAACAGCACGATGACGATCAGCCGTTGCGCAGCCGGTGCGGGCACTGCCTGCTCCCCTCGTTCCCCGGGGCGCTCTTCCCCGTCGATGTCGGAATCTGCATGTTAGGCGACATTGCCGACACCCGAGCGCCGCCCGTAGCGTTCTCGAAGCCGGCCGCACCAGGTGTGACCTGCGAGATCCCCGACTCCCGACCGTGAAGGCGGCACCCCATGCCCACGACGACCCTGCGCACCCTCAACGGCCTCGACGAGCAGCCCGCCGCGCTCGGCGACGCGACCCTGATCATGATCGACTACCAGAACACCTACGTGCGCGGCGTGATGGAACTGGAGGGCTGGCAGGAGGCGCTCGACGCCGGTGCCGACCTGCTCGCCCGGGCCCGGGACGCCGGCGCCCCCGTGATCCACGTGATCAACGACGGCGGCGAGGGCACCCCGTACGACATCCGGGCCGAGATCGGGCGGATCCACCCGAGCGTGGCCCCGGCCGAGGGCGAGCGGGTGGTGGTCAAGCAGGCCCCGGACGCCTTCGTCGGCACCGAGCTGGGCGAACTGCTCGACGCCGCCGGCCGCCGGGACGTCGTCGTCGCCGGGTTCATGACCCACATGTGCGTGGCCTTCACGACGGCCGGCGCCTTCCTGCGCGGCAACCGCCCGACCGTCGTGGCCGCCGCCTGCGCCACCCGCCCGCTGGAGTCGGCGGGCACCGGGCTGACGGCCGCCCAGGTCCACCGCGCGGCGCTGGCGACGATCGGCGACCTGTACGGCGTGGTGGTGGAGTCCCCGGCCGACCTCGGCTGAGGCCGGACCGGACCGCGCGCGGAGCCGGGGCCGAGGGCCGAGGGTCCACCCGGATCGCCACCGATCCGCCGCCGCCTCGTTGACCAGACGGTGCACGGCGAACAGCGGTGCACGGTGCGCGGTGGCGGAGAGGGGCGGGGAACGGGCATGGCGGCGAACGGGGCGGCAGCGGTGGGCGGTCCGCCGGAGCTGGCGGAGTCGTACCGGCTCTGCGAGCGGGAGGTGGCCGCCCACCAGGCCCCGCTGCGGGCGATCAGTGACACGCTGCCGCCCGAGGTGCGGCCGTACTTCCACGCCGTCAACGGCTTCGCCTCCCGGTCCGACCGGATCGCCGACGACGCCGCTGCCGACTCCGACTCCGACTCCTACGGTGACGAGGACGCCCAGGGCGCCGCCGACCCCGCCGAGCGCGAGCGCCGGTTCGCCCGCTGGCGGGCCGACACCTTGGCCGACCTCGCGGCCGGCCGCAGCGACCACCCGCTGCGCCGGGCCTTCGTCGACACCGTGCGGCGCTGGGAGCTGGACCGGGCGCTGGTCGAGGAGTTCCTGGACGCCACCCGGGCCGACGGCGCCCGGCCGCCCGCCTTCGAGACCCACGCGGACCAGCGCCGCCACCTGCGGGGCGTCGCGGGGACGGTCACCGAGCTGTGGGCCCCGCTGCTGGGCGCGCGGGGCCCGCGGGCGGCGGGCGCGCTGTCCGCGCTGGGGGAGGCCTGCCAGCTGGCGGACATCCTGGAGGACCTCCCGCTCGACCTCGCGGCCGGCCGCTGCTACCTGCCGCAGGAGGACCTGCGCCGACTCGGCCTGACCGTCGCCGACTTCGGCCGGGACAAGAGTCAGGACGACCGCCGACCCGACCGCCGCGCCGCCCTGGACGAGCTGGTCGAGAGCCAGCAGAGGCACCTGCACCGCCTGCTGGAGCAGGCCCTGCCCGCCACCTGGCTCGCCGCCCCCGGCTGCCGTCCGTTCCTGCACACCCTGCTGCTCGGCGCCCAGCTCCAGTACGACGAAGTGACCCTGCTGCGCTCACGCGTCCTGACCGAGGGCCTCACCCCGCTGAGCTCCGACGGCACCACGCCCCACCGCCGCGCCCGGCCCGCGCCTCCCGAGGGCGCGCCCGCCCACGTCGCCGTGATCATGGACGGCAACCGCCGCTGGGCCGAGGCCCGTCGGCTGCCCGCCCAGCACGGCCACCGGGCCGGGCAGCGGGCCGCGCTGCGCCTGGTCAACGCGGCGCTGCGGCTGGGCATCCGCCACCTGAGCCTGTACGCCTTCTCCACCGAGAACTGGGACCGCCCGCCCGAGGAACTGACCGCGCTGTTCGACTCGCTGGCCGACGGCCTCACCCGCAGTGCGGAGGGCCTGCACGCGCTCGGCGTACGGATCCGCTGGTGCGGCCGGCGGGACCGGGTGGACGAGTCGCTCGCCTCCTCGATCGCGCTGGTGGAGAGCCTGACGTCGAACAACGGCACGCTGACCCTGACGGTCTGCGTGGACTACGGCGGACGGGAGGAACTGGCCGCCGCGGCACGGGGCCTGGCCGCCGAGGCGGTGGCGGGCCGGATCAGCCCGGAGGCGATCGGCCCGGCCGACCTCGCCCGGCACCTGTACGCCCCGGACCTCCCGGACGTGGACCTGCTGATCCGCACCTCCGGGGAGCAGCGGATCAGCAACTTCCTGCCCTGGCAGCTCGCCTATGCCGAGTTGCTGTTCGATCCCACGCCGTGGCCGGACTACGACCTGGCCCGGCTGCGCGGGGCGGTCCGGGCGTACGCGGTGCGCGAGCGGCGCTTCGGCGGCGGCGTGCCCGCCCAGTCCCGGACACCCCGCAACGACCGGCCCGCTACGCCTTCTGCTCCTGGGCGGCCGGAGGAGGGGTGTACGTCCCCTGGGCCGTGACGTAGGCGAGCACCGTGTCCACGGTGACCGGGTGCGCGCCGAAGTTGGCGGTGTACGCGTCCACCGCCTCCTGGGTGGGGCGCAGCGGCACCCCGCTGAGCCGGACCTTCATCGGCTTCCCGGCCGGCACCGGATCGGCCGTCAGCTTGCCCTCGGTGAGGCCGCAGCGGAAGGCCGAGCGGTGCCCCATCTCCGCCCCGCTCACCTCGCACCGGCCCGAGCCCAGGCCGTCCTTGATCGCGCCGGACAGGTTGACCACCCGGTAGTCGCCCTTGGAGGTTCGGACGGAGACCCCACCGTCCAGCGCCCCGTCGCCGTGCGCCTTCGGCGGGTTGGCGAGGGACGGGTCGCCCACGGCGGAGCGGATCGGCAGGTGGACCGCCGGGCCCCGTTGGTCCAGCACCATGCGCGCCGGGGCGACGACGTCCACCATCGCGTGGAAGCGGTCCAGCTGGGCCTGTGCCTCCGGGGTCCAGCGCACCTCCACCCAGCCGTCGGAGAGCGTGCCCAGACTCCCGGTGCGGTCGGTGCCGCCGTCAACGGCACCGGCCGCCGTCCCGGTGAGCCACCCCAGTAGCGGGGCGCCCAGCGCCGCGCCCAGCAGCGAACGCCGCGTCGTGCCCATCGTCCCGAACCGTCCTTCCCTGGCCGCCCGGTACGGCCCCGGAAGCGATCATCCGTCCACCGACCGTCTCCGGGGCCGAGGCGGGGGACGAAACCACTCGTGCGGGGGGAGCGGGGAGCGGGCCGGGGTGGTTCGTCCGGGCACGGAAGCCCCCCGGGACGGCCGCCCGCCGGGTGCCCGCCGGGTGTCCGGTCCGGCTCTCGGGCCTCCCGCCCGAGAGCCCTGAATCCGGGCCGACCGACAGCCCGATGCCCGCCGGACGGCGGCCCGCCCGGCAATGGATTCGGTTCTCGCCGAACGGTCTTGCGGCGGTGCCGCATCCGGGCGACGATCGCGACCGTGCTGCGAATCATCTTCGGTACGGACGACCTGGAGCGGCTCCGGGTGGCGGAGCGCCCCGACATGTCGATGGAGCTCTCCCTGAGCGTGCACGCCCTGGTCAGCGGGGTGCGCGACCCGCGTTTCCGGGCCTGGCGCGAGCAGCTGCGGGCCTCCTGGAACCCGCGCACCGCGCTGCTCTTCGACCTCTACACCCCCACGGCGATCCCGGAGTTCCTCGCGGTGCGGCGCGACCCGGGCGCCACCGAGAGCGCCACCGCCCAGGCGCCCGAGGCGCCGCTGCGCGACCACCTGCGCTCGGTCGGCGGGGAGCGGCAGTTGAGCGCCTTCGCCCGGGGCGTCGCGGCCGGCGACCGCCGGGCCCGCAGGCTACTGGGCAACGTCACCGCCGACTACCAGACCCGGGCGATCGACCCGTACCGGCGGCAGATCGAGACCATCGTCACCACCGAGCACGGGCGCCGGCGCCGGATCGCCGAGCCGGACCGGGTGCTCGGCTCGCTGCACCCGACGGTGTCCTGGCGCCGCCCGGTGCTGAGCTTCCCGCTGGCCGGCGGATGCCGGCACGACGTGCGCCTGGACGGCCGGGGGCTGCTGCTCCAGCCGTGCGTGTTCGGCCCCCGCCGACCCGTCATCGCCCGTTTCGAGGACCCGGCCCAGCAGCCGGTGCTCCTGTACCCCGCCCGGATCGGTGGTCCCTTGCGCGCCGAGCCCGAGCCGACCCCCAGCCGCACCCTGACCGCGCTGCTCGGGCAGACCAGGGCCGCCGCCCTGGAGGCCATCGCGGCCCACGGGCCCTGCTCGACCAAGGACCTGGCGGGCCATCTCGACATCTCCACCGCCTCCGCGAGCGAGCACGCCACCGTCCTGGCCGACTCCGGGCTGACCACCAAGGACCGCACCGGCCGCTCCGTCACCCACCGCCCCACCGCGCTCGGCCACGCCCTGCTGGCCGGCCGCGTCCCCGCCCCGGACCCCGAGGACGACCCGGCCTGACCCCGCCTCCGCCACGCCCGGGGCCCTTCTCTGCCACACCCCGGGCGCCCATGAGTGCCGTCACCTGGGGACGAGTCGAGGACGGCAAGGCTGTCCGTGTTGGCA